>JAYYHP010000224.1:0-2232 GCA_036148335.1 Pseudomonadota bacterium | reverse complement strand
CCGAGCAGCGCCAGTGAGCCCAACTGCCATACCACCGCAATCAGAGACGCCACGATCGGTACCAGCGTGCCCTTCGGACAACGCGAATACAGGTACAGAAGGACCGCGGTCATCAGCATGGCGGCTAAAAAGAACAGACCAATGGACTTCGCACCGTCCAGCAGATCACCGAGTTTCTTCGGCGTCCCGGTAATATAGATGCGGTATTGATCGCTGCCGTACTTACTGCGGATTTTTTCTTCCAGATCCGCACTGAACGCGGCGTAACTGAGCTTCTCACCAGTTTCTGGATCGTACTCCACCAGCGGCACGTTAATGATGGATGACTCGAAGTTATTGGCGACCAGACGCCCCACCTGCCCAGACTTCAGGACGTTCTGGCGTACTTGTTCGAGGCTATCGGGAGAACCATCGTAGGTGCTCGGAATGACCGGGCCGCCCTGGAAACCTTCTTCGGTCACTTCCATCCAGCGGACGTTTGGCGTCCACAGGGATTGCATGCCGGAGCGGTCAACGCCCTTCACAAAGAAAATTTCGTCACTGATGCTGCTCAGTGTCGCCATATAGTCTTTGCTGAAGATATCACCGGAAGTGGTTTCAACCGCAATTTTGACGTTGGCGACGCCGCTTTTCATTTCATCTTTGTGCACCAGATAGTTCTGGATGTACTCATGATTCAGCGGAATGTATTTCTCGATGCTGGCATCGAGGGTGATCTTAGTAAGACCAAAACCAAACAAGGCGGTAAAGGCCATCAGTACCAGAACCACCAGCGCACGATTGCTGAAAATCAGACGCTCTAACAGGGGTTCAGTCTCAGACGACAGGATGTAGTGTTCGGGTTCTGAGGAGTAATGGTGTTTTTGCTCACTCATGTTATTTCTCCTCTGCGTTCATTGTGATGGACGCTTCAGATAAGCGTCCTTCATCGTCGACAAGCTGCACGCCTGCCTCACCCACCATCACGTATTGCCCACTGCTGACACGATGAATCGCCGCAATGCCTTTACGGCCTTTGATGGTGGTCGCAGAAGGTTCTTCAAATCGACTGGTCAGGGTCAATAACGCACCGCCATTGCCAACCAGTACCGTGCCGTAGTCGCTGTTGTAGCCACCCAGCAAGGTCTGCTCAGAATCGGTTTTCAGTTTGTACCAGGACACACCGTCATCGTCGGAGCGATACAAATGGCCACGCAGCGCAAACAGCAGTTGATAGCTACCGCGATCCAGTAAGCCAAACAGAGAGCCATCATATGGGGCACTCTGAGATACCCAGCTTTCGCCCATGTCATCAGAGCGCAGCATCAGGCCCATTTCTCCGGTGATCACCAGCGAGGTTTCGCCGACCGGGGTAATGGCATTCAGGTGCAGTCGATTTGGATTCGGTAACGCCGACGCCAGCTCCTGCCAGCTTTCACCACCGTTATCGGTGCTGAACGCCATGCCGTACGCACCCACCGCAATGCCGTTAGCAGCATCCCAGAAATACACGTCCAGGAATGGCTTGGTTGATCCGGTCTGCAGATCGTATTCCGCATCCTGCATGGCGAACTGTGCGTCCTCCAAAGCGATCATGGCCTGATCAATGACCATGTCATCACCACTTTCTTCAGCGGTTTGCAGGCGTTCTTCTGCGACAGTCAGAAACTGGCGGGCAGAATCCAGAATGGCTGAGTTGGCCTCATAGCCATCAAACTGCTTGGCCCAGCTCTGACCACCGTCAGTACTGGCGAGAATGACACCGTCATGCCCTACAGCCCAACCCTGTTGAGCCCCGGCAAAATCGACGGACGTCAGTGTGGAGGTGACAGGAACATTCCCCTGAGCCCAGGTGACGCCCTGATTGTCGGAATAAATAATGTGGCCGTGAGCGCCCACCGCTACTAACCGTTCTTCGGCATCGGTCACATCCAGTAACAGGCCGAGGTGTGCTTTGTGCGTTTTCATCGCCGGCGTAGTCAGTGGATCTTGCCACTCTGCCTGCACCGACGTAGATAGCGCGACCGAGCTCAGCATCGCACCGCATAGGGTGCCCGTGGCGAGCCAGCGCTTGAGTCGACCGGATTGTGCTTCCCCTGTGACACAATCATTCGGCCTGACCGAAATGAACGACATAAATGACCTCGTTTCTTATTTGCATTGTCTTACAGGCGCGCTAGTCTAATCGACAGCAAAAAATCTGACTAACGCGCGTGCGTTACGTAATGTAATTCGAATAGCCTCTAATAAGCC
>JAYYHP010000223.1:0-5385 GCA_036148335.1 Pseudomonadota bacterium | reverse complement strand
CTTTATCGCAACCACGCAGTTCAACGCCAAGCTGTTCGTAGGCTTCCGCCAACTCCGGCAACAATGATTCGGCAATGTCTTCGTGAATCAGCAGGGTTTCCATGGTGTTGCTGGTGCCGTAGCGGTGCGTCTTGGCATTGATGGCAATATTAATCGCCTTGCTGCGGTCCGCCTCACGATCCAGATACACGTGACAGATACCGTCCAGGTGTTTGATTACGGCAACACGGGCATCGCGGCTGATGCGTTCGATCAGGCCTTTGCCGCCGCGCGGTACGATGACGTCGACGTATTCAGGCATGGTGATCAGTTGACCCACGGCCTCGCGGTCGGTGGTCTCGACAACCTGCACGCAAGCTTCTGGCAGATCAGCGGCTTTCAGGCCGGTACGAATGCAGGCCGCCAGGGCTTTATTGGAAGCAATGGCCTCGGACCCACCGCGAAGAATCGCGGCATTGCCAGACTTCAGACACAGGCTGGCAGCTTCAATGGTGACGTTGGGGCGGCTCTCGTAAATGATGCCAATCACACCCAGCGGTACGCGCATTTTGCCAATCTGGATACCGCTTGGGCGGTACTTCATGTCAGTGATTTCACCCACGGGATCCGGCAGAGCAGCGACCTGTTCGAGCCCTTCGATCATGGTATCGATGCGACCATCGGTCAGTTCCAGACGGTCGAGCAGGGCGGCATCCAGTCCGTTTTCACGACCTCGTGTCATGTCTTCTGCATTGGCGGCACGTAAGGCGTCACGTTGTTGGCGAATTTCGTCGGCAATGGCCAGCAACGCACGGTTTTTATCTTGTGTGGTGGCTCGCGCCATTGCGCGGGATGCAGCTCGGGCCTGCTCGCCCAAGGTCTGCATGTACTCAGCAACCTTCATCCGGGATTCCTTCATTCTGTGGGGCAGCGCACAAAAACTGCGCTGTCAGAGTGTGCGTTAGTATACACGAACTACTACACTGTTCAGCGATACTGACGTTCCTGGACAGGGCACCCTCGTACTTTATGGAAAAAGCTCGTTTTCACAGCCTGGTGGTACTCCAGGTCAAAGTGCTTTATTGCCTGTTTGCCGCGCTGGCACTGAGCATTATTGCCGTACTCGATTTGCTTGAGTCGCACACCGTCTTTGCTGCGCTCGCGGCCGGATTTGCGTTGGCACTTCTGTTGTATGCACTGATGTTGTTGATGCGTGGTCAGCAACGCCACTCGCCGTATCCTGAATGGGTGCTGATCTTCGCGCTTGCGCTCTTTACTCTGTTTGGCATGCAACAAAGTGAGAGCGTGGTGCATTGGGTATATTTTGTGCCCGGTTATATCTACTTCCTGTTTGCGTTTCATGTCGCCAGTTACCTGGCGTTGGTGTACAGCACGGCCATGGTGCTGATGATCCTGAGTGAATTTGAAGCCTATCTGCGTTTGCAGATTCTGTTTACGTACGGTGCCTGTTACGCCTTTGCCGTCATGTACGCGCTGATCAACGAGCGTAACAATCAGGGCTTGAGTGCCATCGTAAACACGGATCCGGTGACTCAGGTGTACAACCAATATCAGTTGGGCCTCGACCTGACCAAGGAAATGACCCGGGCCGACCGTCAGAGCGATGAGTTACGCTTAGTGGGCGTGGCTGTCCCCGACAGTTGGGGCGTTCTGAAGACAGAAGAATATGAAGATCGCCTGAGCTTTCTCAGTAAACGCCTGAAGCGTTGTCTGCGTCGTTTTGATACCTGCTATCGCCTGGCGTCGGATCATTTTGTCATTCTGTTGCCGCACAGTGACGATCACGTGGTTGAAGGGTTGTTGGAGAATTTGCAGGACGACCTTGAGGGCTCGTCCCGCTACGAGGGTCTGAGTGATATCCGCGTGCACAGCGATCTGTATCGCCCGGAAGACGACGTCGAGACCATCATTACCCGTATTGAGAGGGCGCTTCATGATCAGCGCGCATAACTTACCGCAAGAGCAACTGCTGCCGCGCCTGCAGGCGGTGGTGTATTCCCTGGTGGCGTTGGCGTTGTGTTTGTTGATCTACGATCACTATCGTCAGGGCTTGTATGGGCTGGTGTTATCGAATGCCGTCTCGATTCCTGCGTTTCTGTTCAGTGCGGTGTACATCTACATCAATCGGGATAGGGATGCCTTTCTTTGGGTGAACTATCCGTTAGTGGCGGCGCTGGCTGGGTTGGCGTTGTTTCAGTTGCCGGCCTATCCCGATCTGATGATCCACTATATGTTCGCCATCCCGATGTTTACCTACTTCTGCCTGCCAATGAATCACGCCACGGTATACAACCTGGTGTTTGCGGTGGCCATGGCGGGTGTGCTGTGGGTGTCCGAAGACGTGAATACCATGCTGCGCTACACCACTAACTTCACCTTGCTGGTGCTGTCGACCTGGTGCTACGCCTACCTGACGCTGTTAAAAGGTGCATCGTTGCAGCGTCTGGCGCTGACGGATCAGGTATCCGGGGCATACAACCGTGAACACTTTTATCACCTACTGGAGCGGGAGTTAGCGCGAGGTCAGGCTACCCGACAGAGTGTCAGCATGATTGGCATCGTGCTGGATGATTATCGCCAGTTGATTGATTTGCACGGTAACCGGGCGGTGGTTCAGTTTCTGCCGCGCTTCGTGAAGCGCCTGCGACAGTTAATCCGGGGCGAAGACGACATCTTCCGTCTGCAGGATGATCTGATTGTGCTGGTCTTGCCCAACTGCGGCGAGGAAGGTGCGATTGTGTTGCAGGAGCGGATTAAACGAAAAATTCAGGAGCAATCCTGGCGGCCGTTTGCCGAAGTCTCGGTCAATGTCTCGGCGGTGACCCGCAACCATGACGAAGACGGTGAGGCCTTTGAGAAACGCTTGCTGGCACGCCTGAACAAACAGCAGCGCACCAGCCGACAGTTAGCCGCGTTCAGCGACTGACGCGAGCGCGGATGATCCGCACTAAGGTGCGGATCTTAACCTCGGGTAAGTGACTTAACTTGCCATAAAAACTGGCGGGATCGTGGACTTCCACCTCGTCAAAACCATCTTCCTGAAAGCCTTTCTGGATCGCTTCATCGGATGGATAGTGCAGCGGCCACTGTCCGCGGGTGAACAAGCCAACTAGCTTTTGTGCAAATTTCACATACCGGTAAGACGGGTGGTCGGCGAAATCTGGGTAAAGGTCGGTGACGTACCACCCTTTTGGAAAGGCCTTGAGCCCGGTGGCCATTCGAGCCCAGACTTCTCGAATCTGCGATAACTCAAAGTAATTGACCAGTCCTTCAGTGATGATCACGGTCGGCTGACTTGGGTCGAGCTCAGACAGCAGGGCATCAATGGATTCAGGCCCATCCGCCTGCAGGATATTACAGGCCCGCACGTCATGACCTTCCTGACGACCGACGCCTTCCAGCAATTCACGTTTACGCGCAGCCATGCCCGGCAGATCACCTTCGATGTAACGCAGGTGTGGATATTCCTGTTTCAGGCGGTAGCCTCGCGGCGACAAGCCACAGGCCAGTTCAACAATCTGCGTGACCCCTTCGTTTTCGATCAGTTCACGTACCTGATGATCAATGACTGAGTGGCGTTGCAACAGGAAGATATCGATGTCGGCTCCCGCCAGAGTGCGCAGTAAGGCATTGACCGGGGCCAGGGTGGCGTTGGCAAAGCGACCGGCGCGGGTCACAAAGCCCTGCGCTGACAGGCCGTGTTTGTACCAGATGTATCCGGTGTAGTGGGCACTGACGCTGATGCGGGAGGTGTCGGTAGACGCTGACTTCATTGTAAACTCGGGCCGCAGGCAGAGCTGCGACGCTGTCCTTTTATTCTTTTCGTTGATCGTATTAAACGGGTTAACGCGAACGTTCGCAACGCCTTTGCCTCTAACCAACCCCTCTGTTCTGACGCGCGAGAATGTTTGTGACGAATCTGACTCTGATGGTGGACTCGTTGTCACCCACGCTGCTTTTGCTCGTGGTCTTTGCGGTGGCAGCCATGGAGTCTGCCGCCGTGATTGGCTTATTAGTGCCGGGCGTCGCGTTATTGTTGGCGCTCACCCTGGCCGCCGTCGAGTCACAGGTGCCCTTGCTGTGGTGGTGGGGTGCGGGGGCATTAGGTGCGTTTGCCGGCGATGGTTTGAGCTTCTTGCTTGGGCGTTGGCTTGGCCCAGCGGTACGACACTGGTCGGTGTTTCAGCGACACCCTCATTGGCTCGCGGATGGCGAACGCTTCTTTCATCGTTACGGGGTGGCCAGTATTGCGCTGGGGCGCTTTGTCGGACCCATTCGCCCCATTGTGCCTTTGGTGGCTGGTATGTTGCGGATGCCTGCCTCGACGTTCTGGTGGACGAACGCGCTATCGTCACCAGCGTGGGCGGGGGTGTATCTGGTCAGTATGTATTGGTTTGGCGAGCAATTTGCCGACTGGATCAATACGCCTTTGTTGATCGGCATTGTTCTGGTCGCGACCCTGGTGGCCATGCTGGTGAGCGTGTTGGTGAAGCGCAGAGGCTAGGCCGGCTGTGCGACGACGATAAGCGCCGCAGTCATGATCTAGCAATGACTGAGACCGCCCGCGGTTTAATTCTGTAAGTTCGAGTCTTCGGCTCCAGATTCCGAGTCCGGCGTGTGGCGACTGCGCTCGTAGTTCAGGTCTTTCTGCAACGAACGCATCTGGTAGGTCAGGTCGGCGTTTTTTTGTTTCAGCTCACGGTTCTCCTGTTCGTGAACCCGGTATTGCTCCGCCATTCCTTCAAGGTTCTGCTTGGCTTCAGCCACCATGGACTGCCAGCGTCGGGAGAGTACAAAGCCAGTAAGGGCACCGCCAAGAACAAAACTGGCCAGTACGGCCGCAATCAACATCATAAGATTTCTCCAGTAAAGTCCCATGATAGCGCCCTGAAAAAGCTGATACCATTCGCGTTTTCGTCGTGCTGCATGGATGACCTGGCTTTAATAAGCCATCCAACAGAACGGCATTACCTGCTAACTATTTCCGGAGCCGACATGAGTATCAGTCAGTTCGTGGCCAAGAGTGGCGCGCAGATGCGTGTATTTGATCTAGGCCGACGCATCAGCAAAATCGGTCAGAGTGAATTCGAGGCGTTTGAGAATCTCGCCCGTCCGTACCCTACGCCGTATTTGCGTCATGCCTGGGTAGGCATTCTGAGCTGGAACGCGAAAGAGCCGGGGCAGCACAATATCTGGTTTCTGAAACTACCGTTGGATGAACAGAATATTCTCCAGCCGGGCCCTCGTGATGCATTTCTGCAACATTGGTTACAGGTAGTTCAGTACCCGGATCAGGAGCACGGTGAAGCTCCATGCAGTTACAAACCTGACGGCAACCGCATGGCGTATTTTCACGCTCAGGCGTTGCGCACGCTGAAACAACCC
>JAYYHP010000222.1:0-3608 GCA_036148335.1 Pseudomonadota bacterium | reverse complement strand
GATGTCAGCAAGCTTGCCATGATCTTCCCGAGACTCCGCTGCCGCTAGCTGGCGGTGGATCTCTTCGGCCACGGGTTGTTCGTAATAATTACGTATTCGATGCGCAAAACTCATTCGGGAACCTGTCTAAATAGGACATCCTTCCTCCAGAATAGCAGCTTGTGCCTGACCTGCTTTACTGAAATAAGACGAGACGTTTTCAGGAAGCCCATATGCACACCATCAGCGACCTAATGACCCGCGACGTTCGCACCCTGACTGGCACCAGCACTCTGCTCGAGGCCGAAAAACTGATGCGTGAATTCCACGTGCGTCATATTCCTGTGGTTGACGACGATCATCGTATTGTCGGCGTATTAAGCCAGCGGGAGTTTCTGCGTGAGGCATTTCGCATCACGGATAAATTTGGCGCGCACCACTTGCAGGACTATCTAGCGAAAACGCAGGTCGGCACCTGCATTGCCAGTGAAGTATGTACCTTGCCGGCAGACACCCCCTTGCAGGATGCCGGTCGTCGCTTACAGGACGACAAACAAGGCTGCCTGATGGTCACTGACGATGCCCAACATCTATTGGGCATCGCCACGTCTCAGGACTTTGTGAAACTATCGATGGTGTTACTGACTCAGCATTAAGTCTCAGTCAGGTTTCTTCCAGCCACTGATATTGCGCTGCTTACCACGCGCAACGGCTAATTCCTGCTCACCGACTTCTTTGGTAATCACCGAGCCCGCCGCGACGGTTGCGCCCGCCCCGACCGTCACCGGTGCTACCAGAGAGCTGTTGGAGCCGATAAAAGCACCCTCGCCGATTTCCGTACGGAATTTATTCACGCCATCGTAATTGCAGGTAATGGTTCCCGCACCGATGTTCGCCCCGGCGCCAATGCTGGCATCGCCAATATAAGTCAGATGGTTCACCTTGGCTCCGGCACCGATCTGTGATTTTTTCACCTCACAGAAATTACCGACACGAGCGCCATCAGCCAATTCAGCCCCCGGACGCAAGCGTGCGTATGGCCCCAACGAGCACTTTGCAGCCACAGTGGCTTGCTCAATGTGGCAATAGCTTTCGATGGCAACGCCCTGACCAATGTGACTATTACGAACCACACAGTAAGGCCCGACCGTGACGTCATCGCCAAGGGTCACGTCACCTTCAAAGACACAGCCCACGTCGATAAAGACATTGCGCCCGACCATCAGTGAACCACGAATATCCAAGCGCGCGGGGTCTGCCAGAGACACCCCCTGCACCAGCAGATCATCCGCCAGGCGTGCCTGATAAATACGCTCGAGACGCGCCAACTGACGACGATCATTCACGCCCTCAACTTCCGCCTCATCTTTTGCTTGTAACGCCTCAACCGCCACACCATCCGCCACGGACATCGCAATCACATCGGTGAGGTAGTATTCGCCCTGTGCATTATCGGCGGACAATGCTGGCAACCAACGTTTCAGCAACTGTGCTGGCATGGCCATGATGCCGGTATTCACCTCACGGATCGCACGCTGAGCGTCGCTGGCGTCTTTGTGCTCCACAATCGCCTGCACGGCCCCTTGGTCATCACGAACGATACGGCCGTATCCTGTTGGATCCTCCAGAACCACCGTCAACAAGGCCAATTGCCCCTGAGTCGCAATCGCCACCATCTGTTCCAGCGTTTCAGTACGGATCAATGGCACATCCCCGTACAGCACCAGCACCATGGCATCGTCAGCAACCGCCGGCATGGCTTGAGCCACCGCATGACCTGTGCCTTTCTGCTCGAGTTGTTCTGCCCACTGAATCGGGCGATCCGCAAAGGCGGCTTTTACCTGCTCACTGCCGTGGCCAATCACCACATGCTGCTCCGCCCCAGACAATGCCTCAGCCGCTTCCAGCACATGCCCCAACATTGGCTGGCCCGCCAGCGTGTGCAGCACTTTCGGCAAGTCTGATTTCATACGCGAGCCTTTGCCCGCCGCGAGGGTAATAACAGCCAATGTCATGGGAAGATCCTGGAGCTTTGCTAATCAACGAAAGCGCGCATTCTACCGTGTGTCATCAGCGGGGTCGAACACGCCGCCGAGAACACCAAATGGCACAAACCGTTACATTTTTAAGGGTCCATATTCGCCAGCAGGGTTTATTTTGGCCTCAAGCCACCCGATTTTGACAGGATTATGACGAGTGTCACATTAGTCGCCGGGTTTACCGGGGTAGTCTGTAAAAACCGCTGGTCACTGGCTCACGACGTTGCATAACATAAGTTCACACAACGCATGACGCCCAACGGCGCCAGCAAATAATAACAATAACAAGCGAGGCTATTATGTCTGTGAAGTCGCTCACTTGCCGTTTCTACCGCACCCACGAAGTGAACATTGCGCGTCTGATCGAGATGCATAGTATTTTCTGTCGTTTCTATGAAAACGCCGATCTGGCCACCTTCATTCATGACATGAACGCCAAAAAAGGCGTATTTATCCTCAGCGAAAAACGCTCCGGTCGTATCGTGGGCTTCAGCACCTACAACGAAATCGAACTGGATTACCGTGGCCAGAAAGCCATTGGCGTATTCAGCGGCGACACCATTGTTGAGCCAGAATATTGGGGCAACAAAACCATGCACACAGCCTTTGCCATGAAAATGCTGAAAACCAAAATCCTGCGTCCGACGACGCCGGTCTTCTGGCTGCTGATTTCGAAAGGCTACAAAACCTACCTGTTAATGGCGCACAACTTTGAGCGCTTCTACCCACGTCACGACCAGCAGGATAATGAGCTGGCGGCACTGACCGAGCAGTACTGTCAGAAGCTCTACCCATACGCCTACCGCGAAGAGGCTAAAGTATTGGATTTCGGCGAAGGCTACCACGCACTCAAAGACGAAGTGGCGGACATCGATCCCACCATGCGCGCTGCCAATCCGCATATCCGCTTTTTTGAGCAGAGCAATCCGGAATGGCGCCGCGGTACCGAACTGCCCTGCGTGAGTGAAATCCGTTTCTCAACCATTGGTCGCTTCTTCAAGAAGCTGGTCAGTGGCCTGACCCGCCTGCCTGGCCGCAAACGTCGCAGTGGCAAACTGGCAGCCTGAGCTGAATGGCCCATACTGTTACATAGTGCGTAAATTGCGCCAAAGGGGAGAAATCCCCTGTGGCACGAATTTCGTTAATGATGACTTTATGGTTAAATTTCACGCCCGTGTGTACGCGCTCTGAGTCGTGTCGCCAAGACGCCTCGCACGGACCCAAAATTAAAAGAACAATAACAGCGCCCTCACCGTCCCTCATACTCCACAGACACAATCCGACCCTGCACACCGCGGGCGGCGGGAGAGTTCTGGTGAACCATTGCGCTGCATCATCACCACAAACCCGACAGGAGCTCGTCTGATGTCTGCTCTTCAAAATCTGACCACCTCGCTGCTGCACTTTGCATCGGCCACCCTCACCCGTAAAGGTGCGAAGAAATTCATTGATGCCAGCCACGATATCGAAAGCGTTCAGCGCGATATTCTTAAGGACACGCTGGCCATGGTTATGGGAGCGGAGTCAGCGAAAAAGCATGGTCTGGACGCCAACATGAGTCTGGAAGATTTCCGTAATCAAGTGCCGATC
>JAYYHP010000221.1:0-3139 GCA_036148335.1 Pseudomonadota bacterium | reverse complement strand
GCCGGTGGCGGTAACATTGGTTACCGATTGGCGAAAGCACTTGAGAAGCGCTACCGCCTGAAACTGATTGAGCACAACAGCGGCCGCGCTCAGTTCCTGAGTGAAAATCTGGATCGCACTGTAGTGCTGCACGGCAGCGCCACTGACAAAAGCCTGCTGGAAGAAGAAAACATCGAAAATACCGACGTCTTCTGTGCCCTGACCAACGATGATGAAGTGAATATCATGGCCTCTCTGTTGGCCAAACGTCACGGCGCCCGCAAGGTCATGACGCTGATCAACAAAGCCCACTACGTGGATCTGGTGCAAGGCGGCATGATCGATGTAGCGATTTCACCTCAGCAAGCCACCATTGGTAGTCTGCTGACGCACGTTCGTCGTGGTGACGTGGTGAATGTTCACAGCCTGCGTCGCGGTGCAGCCGAAGCCATCGAGGCCATCGCGCACGGCGATCGCAACTCATCGAAAGTGGTTGGACGTCGTGTCGGCGAGATTAAACTTCCTCCGGGCACCAATATTGGTGCCATTGTACGCGGTGACGAGGTCATCATGGGCAGCTCGGATGTGCTGGTGGAGTCCGATGACCACGTGATTCTGTTTGTGATGGACAAGCGTCACATCGACGACGTAGAGCGACTGTTCCAGGTCGGCCTCGGATTCTTCTGATATGCATTTAACCGTTATTGCCCGGGTGCTGGGCATCTTCCTGATGTTGTTCAGTCTGACCATGCTGCCACCCATGCTGGTATCGGTGTGGTATCAGGACGGCGCCACCGAGGCCTTCAGTATTGCGATGTCGCTGGTATTGGGCATCGGTTTTTTCTCATGGCTGCCGGTGCGTGGGGTTAAGAAGGAACTGAAAACCCGCGACGGATTTATTGTGGCCGCGTTGTTCTGGCTGACGCTGGGTCTCGCTGGCACCTTGCCCTTTATGCTCGCCGACAACCCGGGGCTGAGCTTTGCGGATGCCTTCTTCGAGTCATTGTCGGGCTGGACCACGACCGGCGCGACCGTCATGACCGGCCTTGAGTATCTGCCCAAATCCATCCTCTGGTACCGCCAGCAACTGCAATGGTTAGGGGGCATGGGGATTATCGTTCTGGCGGTGGCTATTTTGCCGATGCTGGGCATTGGTGGCATGCAGCTGTTCCGTGCTGAAATGCCGGGGCCGCTGAAAGATTCCAAGCTGACGCCGCGGATTACCGAGACCGCCAAAGCGCTCTGGTACATCTATCTGTCTCTGACCATTGCCTGTGCGCTGGCGTATTGGTTGGCGGGCATGAGCACCTTCGATGCCATCGCACACAGTTTCTCGACCGTCGGCATTGGGGGATTCTCGACCTACGATGCCTCCATCGGTCACTTCGACAGTGCCGCCATCGATACCATTGCCATCTTCTTTATGCTGGTCGCGGCGTTGAATTTCTCATTACACTTTTACGCGTGGCGCTACAAAACCCTGAGCCACTACTTTGTCGATGCCGAAGTGAAGTTCTTCTTTGCCATCATGGGGGGCGGCGCGATTCTCACAGTCGTAGCCCTGTACGTGACCGAAACCTACGATCTGGCGGGTTCCTTCCGCTATGGCCTGTTCGAGTTGGTCTCGATTGCGACGACTGCGGGTTTTGGTACCGCCGACTTCTCGGTGTGGCCAGTCTTCCTGCCGGTGTTGCTGTTTATGATGGCCTTTATTGGCGGCTGCGCGGGCTCGACCGGCGGCGGCTTGAAAGCCATTCGTATTCTGTTGGTATTTAAACAGGGACTGCGTGAGATTCACCGTCTGATTCACCCAAACGCCATCATCCCGGTAAAACTCGGTAAACAGCCAGTCTCTGACCGCATTCTGGAATCCGTCTGGGGCTTCTTTGCCCTCTACGTTGTGACCTTTATGGTGATGATGCTGGCCTTGATGGCCACGGGGCTGGATCAGGTCACGGCGTTCTCTGCGGTGGGCTCCTGCCTGAATAACCTCGGCCCGGGCTTGGGTGAGGTGTCTGCTCATTACGGCAATATTTCCGACGCGGCGAAATGGATTCTGGCCCTGACCATGCTGCTCGGCCGACTCGAAATTTTCACCTTGCTGGTCTTGATTACCCCGGGGTTCTGGCGTAGCTAAACGCTGAGGTTTGATTCGTGTGACCGCTAATGCCTCAGGTGGTCGGTACCCAGTTTTCTGTGCGTAGGCCGGAAACGCGATCAAACTCCCGCGCGTTGTTGGTGACCACAATGAGTCCTTGCGAGCGGGCATGCCCGGCAATCATCTGGTCGTAGGGGCCGATGGGTGTCCCCTGTCTTGCTAATTCCGCTCGGATCTGTCCCGTGTGCTGGGCCGCTTTACTATCGAAGTCGAGTACGTCTAACCGTGCGGCAAATGATTCGACCACGTGGAGGTTACGTTGCGGGTCATTGGACTTTTCAGCGCCGTACAAGAGTTCCATCAACGTGATGGTGGAGATGGCCATTTGTCCATCGTGAGCATTAAATCTCTGCCGTACCTGCTCAGGCTTGTTCTTGATCGTATAGATAACGATGTTGGTATCCAGCAGGTACTTCAGCATCAGAAACTCTCCCGCTCTTGCTCATCCGGTTGATCTCGGGCGAGGAGGTAATCCTCACTGACGCTTAAACCATCAAACCAACTGTCCCAGGACTCACCGACGGGGGTAATGATGCGGGTATTGCCGACAGAGATAATATTTACTTTTTTGACATCACCAGAAAACTCCAGTGCCTTAGGCAGCCGAATTGCCTGATTTTTGTTGTTTGAAAATATCGACGCTTCAGTCATATCGCACCCCAAATAGCCAAAACTGATAGGAAAACTATTGCGCTGACCGAAGTATATGTCAAGTGTATATACATTGGGTGGGTGTGTGGCTCATCTGGTGACAGAAGTGGTGACTTTGGTCACTGGTGGCGGTATTGGCGCATTCTTACTCTTTCTCTTACCAAGAATAAAAACAACGGAGTCTGCGGACTCGGTGGGAGAGGGATGTCCTATGGTCACGGTATTTCTTAAGTTCTGTACGATTCTGCAGCAGCGCCAACAACCTGTGTGTGAATTTGAGGCACGCCACGGCAGCGGCGTTAAACACCGCCTGCGTAGCGCGCTCGGCCTGCTGCTGTTATGCAGCTCACC
>JAYYHP010000220.1:0-9232 GCA_036148335.1 Pseudomonadota bacterium | reverse complement strand
CACGACAACACCGACGCCACGCCGCTATACTAGCGACATTCGCAGCAGGGAGTGGATCATGACCACCATGACATGGGACCGATTGTTGTCCCCGATTCGATTTGGCGAGCCTCAGGGCAGTCTGGCGCTGGAAAGCGGACGTACCCCGTTTCATAAAGATTATGACCGCATTATTTTCTCATCGGCATTTCGTCGCCTGGATCGCAAAACCCAAGTTCATCCACTGTCTGAAAACGACCACGTTCATACTCGCCTGACGCACAGTCTCGAAGTGGGGTGTGTAGGACGTTCGCTGGGCATCCGGGTGGGACAGATGTTAGGCAGCGCCTTACCGGCGCACGTCGATCCCAGTGATATCGGCGCCATGGTGCAGGCGGCGTGTCTGGCTCATGACATCGGTAACCCGCCTTATGGGCATACCGGCGAAGACGCCATTCGCCACTTTTTTGTCGACCCGGCCAACCGCCGTTTTCTCGATGGTTTGAGTGATCTGGAAATTGCAGATTTACAGACTTACGAGGGCAATGCCCAAGGATTCCGGATTGTCACTCAGGTGGAATATCACCGCTTTGAAGGCGGTATGCGGCTGACCTACGGCACCCTCGGCGCATTTCTGAAATACCCCTGGACGGTGGATTACGTTGAACGTGGCGAGCGTAAAAAGTTCGGCTGCTTTGCTACGGAGTTGCCGATCTTGCAGGAGGTCGCTTCGACGCTTGGGCTGTTACCGACCGGATCGAATGCCTGGTGTCGGCACCCACTGGTGTATCTGCTCGAGGCTGCGGATGACATCTGTTACGGCTTGATCGATCTCGAGGATGGCATTGAATTAGGTCTCCTTCGCTATGAAGAAGTGGAAGCCCTGATTCAACCCTTACTTGCTGAGCACTGGGATCAGATTGCCGAAGACATTGCCAAGGCAGACAACCAGCGTCGCCGTTTGCAGATGCTGCGAGGGTTGGCGATGGAGGCCATGGTGAATGCCGTGGCCAGCGCCTTCAGCCGCGAGCAGTCAGCACTGCTGGCCGGTGAACTGCGTGGCAGCATCATCGATTATTGTCCGATGCCGGTGCGAGAGCTGGTGGCAGGGGCAAAGCGAATGGCGCGCGAGCGTATTTTTAATGACAGCCGCAAGCTGGCGATTGAAGTCGGCTCTTATGCGACCTTGTCTGTGTTGCTGGAGAATTTTCTCAGTGCCGTGCAAGAGTGTGTTACCACTGGGCAGGCGACCTACCGCAATCGACGCATCCTGGAATTAATGGGGCGTTCTGCACCGGGGGCCGATTGGACTCTGTACGAAGCCTACATGCGTGCTCTGGATTTTATTGCGGGCATGACGGACAACTACGCGGCCGAAATGGCACGTCAGTTCGGTGGTTATCAGCCAGATTAATTGAGCGGGTTGGGAAAACGTTAGCGGAGTGCGGCGTCCGCGACACTCATTTCGTTCCGGTTCCAGCTTTTGCTTCAGCTTGTCGATTGTTCGCGTGGTTATCGGACGAGCCTGGCGATTCTGCACTGTCCGGCGGATCGAGCCACGCCATCGGGTCGTGAATCACCGGCATGTCGGGGGACGTTGGCGAACTTTGCTGCCGTTCGGTGTTTGATGTTCGCCGCTTGTGGCGTTTCATCCAGCGTTTCTCGCTTTTATTCAGGTGCTTAATCAGCATTTTGCTGAGTTTAGGCACCAGCGCCTCGGGGAAATCATGCCCCATCCCCAATACCACCCGCATTCTTGCATCCGGTATCAGAGAGGCCGTTTCTATGCCTTGGGTGACGGGAATCAATGGGTCATCTGCTCCGTGAATGACCAAAGTCCTGACTTTGATTTTGCGCAACAGTCGTCGCCGGTCACCGGCGTGGGTGATAGCGGCTAATTGGCGTTTTACGCCGTGAGGACTGGCTTGTCGTTGCCAGTTACGTTCCGCCAGCTGATGAATTTCCTCCTCCGTCATCGGGTACGCCGGACTGCCCATCACGGCGTTTAATCTGTTCAGGTAATGACGATGGGCGTGGCGATCGTCGCGTGCCGGGCGTTTCGCCAGCTGCAGCAGCACCTGCCATTGTCGGACCGGCAGGCGAGGAAGGCTGGCCGACGACATAATGGAAGTCAGGCTGCGTACCCGCCGGCGTTTTTTGGCGGCCAGGCGCTGCGCAATCATGCCGCCCATTGACGCACCAATCAGATGGGCGCTGGGTAATTCCAGAGCGTCCATCAAGGCCAGAACATCACGCGACATGTCTTTGAGCGTGTAGGGAATCGGGCTACCACGGTTCAGGCGACCTGCCAGCCAGGCTCGGATTAGACTGGGATTCCCGGCGTGATCCAGACTGCTGGATGCTCCGGTGTCGCGATTATCAAAGCGAATGACCCGATAGCCAGCTAATACTAATTGTTGGCACAGAGACGTGGGCCATACATGCATCTGCGCTCCCAGCCCCATGATCAGAATCACGGTCGGGGCATCGACGGGCCCCATGGATTCATAGGCCAGCGTCAGGCCATCACGGGTGCGGATACGTGACATGGTGCTCCTTATTCCGGGTGGCTATCACAACAGGTGGCGGTTAGAATGCAACGCTCAAGCCTGCCTCAGGAATATGACACTTTTATGGAACTCGACCTTCCCCTAATTTTGATGGTCGCTACGGCGGTGACCGGTGTAGTGGTCTTTTTTGATCGCATGGTTCTGCGCAAGCAACGCGTCGCGAAGGCCGAGCAGTTGGAACGCTCAGGTGCGTCTGAAGACGAGGTACTGAGTGCGCAGCGCGAACCCTTTATCATTGAACAATCCCGTTCTTTTTTCCCCGTACTCGCCCTGGTGTTTGTGCTGCGCTCCTTTGTGGCCGAGCCATTTCAGATTCCCTCCGGTTCTATGGAGCCGGGCCTGATTACTGGCGACTTTATTCTGGTGAGCAAGTTCTCATATGGTTTGCGTATGCCGGGCACAGGCACCACTCTGGTACCCGTGACAGACCCTGAACGGGGTGATGTCATGGTGTTCTTCCCACCCGATGATCCTCGTTACTTTATTAAGCGTGTGATTGGTTTGCCGGGGGATCATATTGTCTATCGAAATCAGCGCCTGACCATTAATGGTGAAGCCGTTTCGACGGACGTGCTAGGCGGTGAGCCTGCGTATAACCCAACCAAAGTGCTTGGCCGTGAAGCTCTGGATTCCGCGAATCCCGTGGTGAAGTGGATGCCAGGCATCGATCGCGTCACCGGTAAGCGTGTGCTTTGGGCTGGGCCAGAAGGTGAGTGGACCGTACCGGAAGGGCATTATTTCACCATGGGCGACAACCGGGGCAACAGCGGTGACAGCCGCATGTGGGGCTTCGTTCCGGATAAAAACATTGTCGGTAAAGCCGTGGCCGTGTGGATGCACTGGGAGTCCTGGACTAGTCTTCCTTCATTCGACCGCGTAAAAATGATTGAGTGATCTGCGATGTCTGCGACTGCTGCGAAACGAAAAACCGCCAAATCCCGTCCGCCGTGCCGGGTTTGTCAGCGCAGTCGCTGGTTAATGGTCATTACGATTCTGGTCATGATGGCGGGTGTCGTCGTGATGAATCAGGGGCCAGTCGTCGGATAATTGGCGTAATTTGTTAAAAAAGTGGCCTCGAGGGCTGGCTTTTTTCTAACGGATGCCTAGAATTCGCCCATCTTTTCGTCAGCCAGGTTGGCATTATGAATCTGACGCGACAACTCAAAGGCAAGACTCTCAATCTGGCAGACCGACTGGTCCCAGCCAAGCCTGTCGAGCGCAGCCGTGAAGAGCAAACGTTGCTCAATCGTGAATCGCGCCGGATGCACCTCTACTACAGCCGTAACTGTCCAGCCTCGATTCTGGTGAAGCGTTATTTCGAGAAAGCGGGTCTGCATCCCGTCAGTAAAGAAGTCGAACGTGTCGATGCTTATCGCAACGAGCTGGTGAATGGGGGAGGTGAATCCCGTGTGCCCTGTCTGCGAGTACGTCATGGTGAGCAGGACAGCTGGATTTACAGCCCAGAAGCCATTCTCAATTATCTTGAAGATAAAATCAGCGCGATGGGATGTTGTCCCGTTCCTGCTAAAGAAGCGCTGCGTTTTTGACACTTTGTAGCGCGCCTGTACGGACTCTGTAGGGAGTTGTTACCAAGGCCTTCTCTCGTTCGGCCAATCCACTATGCTTCGGGCAGATTTCCATTCGGGCCTGCCGATGCCATTCCTAGTTTTCGTTTATCTTATCAGCCTGTCCGTGTGCAGTCAGGCGCTGGTGCCTGCGGCAGTGTCAACGGCCATGCTGCGTCTGGACGATGGCTCTGAACATCAAGTGCAGCTACTGGGCTCGCGCTCTAACCCTTACGCTCAGTTAAGCGATCAACGCCTTGTCGTCGAACAAGAGGGTGTCTACTACATTGCCGAGTTAGTGAATGGGCGAACGCCCGTCGCTACGGATGAAGTCTTCGGGTATCGCCCGGGCTATCAGCCACAAGAGAAAGCGCCGCCATCGTCGATCCAGACGGTGAGGGCGCAAGCCAATCCTCCCATTCGTTCTCCCTATCGTTATGCCGGAGGTAACTTCGATCAGCCTGTGGTGGTGGTCCGCGTCGCCTTCTCTGATCAAGGGTTTGAATACAGCGACTATGAGGTCGCTCAGCGTATTTTCGGCCCAAGTAACAGCGTTCAGTCCTATTTTCAGGAAAACTCTTATCAGCAATTTCGGGTGATACCGGCGCAGGAATCGTACGGCGTGGCTGGCGATGGCATCATTCGCCTGACGCTTAACACCCCACATCCGGATTTTGGCGCCGGGTATGGCTCCGCCAGTGCTCAGCTCACACGCAGTGCCATGGCGGCCTTAAGCAATCAAATGAACCTTGCTGCTTATGATAAAAACGGTGATCGCTGGTTGGATCCATCGGAGTTGGGATTAGTCATTCTGGTGGCTGGGTTTGAACAGGCCTATGCCAGTACCGCGACGACGCACCCCCGGGTCTGGGCACACAAATCATCGGTCAGTGCAGAGAACGTCGGTGGATACTGGTTGAGTGAGTACACCATGTTCGGCGAGCAACACGAACAGCACCTGGCGACAGTCGGCATAATGGCCCATGAGTTGGGGCATCTGCTGCTGGATCTGCCTGACCTCTACGACAGCATTGGCATCGGAGAAGGAATCAGCCGACTGGGCTTGATGAGCTTTGGTACCTGGAACTCCGGTGGTGGTGATGCAGGGGATCAGCCATCGCATCTGGTTGCCTGGGCCAAAGAGTTCCTGGGGTTCGCACAAGCAACCACGGATACCGGCGGCGTTAGCTTAGGTGCGTTATCGGCGGGCCCCGATTTTCTGCGTATTGATCTTGATGATTACCGCCATGGGCGACGTGTACTGATCGAAAACCGACAGCAAACCGGGTACGACGCCGGGCTGCCGGGCGCGGGCTTATTGATTACTGAAGTCGATGACTGGCGCGGCTTTGGTGTGCTCAGCTCGTTAACTCAAGGGCATTCCGAGCGTTTGGTCAGTGCGCTGAGTGATTTGTCTGGCAGTGATCTGGTGACTAATTCCGGCGGTGCTTTGATAGAGCGTGCGGCCAGTGTGCTGTTAGCCGATGGTCAGGTTGAACTGGCGGGCGTGAACGCAGCAATGACGGCAGATTTAACTTCTCTGGTTAGTACACAACCACGTGGTTTTGCACTGGGTTATGACGAGGTTCCGGCCAATGGTAGCTGGGGCGACTATGGTTCCACGGCCTACGCCGTGGTGACGGTTCCCTTGACCGCCGACATGCTGAGTCTGGATGGCGTTGATTTCTTCGCGCACGGTAGCGGCGAACTTGATGTGGGCATCTACACCAACCTGACGCGTTTCTCTGCTGAGGGCAATATTGCACGGCAAACCTTTAACGTACAGGCGGGCTGGAATCGTCTATTGTTTGACCGACCTGTGAACCCACAGGTCGACACCGTGTACTTGCAGTTAATCAGTGAACCCAGCGGCAGTCATGCCCCGTTTCTGGTGGATTTGCAGGGAACTCCCAGTGGGCTGACGCAAGTGAAAGAGCGGCGTGAGTATGATTATCTGGGCGCTGAGTTTGACCTGAGTGCCAAGCTCTTAGTAGCGAGTAGCGATCAACCCGTCAACCGGGCTCCTGCGTCGTCATCGGGCAATGGCACCTCCGGTGGTGCCTTGCCTTTGTGGTGGTGTGCTTGTCTATTATTAATGGGATTACGAGCACTACGAAACCGCAGCTAAGTATGGTGTGCTCGCAGTTCAGGCATGGCGGATTCGCAGAAAGCCCACGCTGATATCACCGTATCCTCTCTGTTCGATTCGCCGGGAATCGCCACAACAGTGGTACACTGAACTCCCGGTTATCTCCTTATATCCTTTGGTATTCAATGACGAACGCCTTTCGAACGCATCTTATTCATGCACTGCCCTGGGCGGCGTTGGCGCTGGCGTGTGTGGTGATTTTCGCATTGGGTTGGTCAGACGTTTTACGCTTTGATCGGCCAGTCATTGCATCGGGCGCCTGGTGGCAGTTGTTCTCTGCGCATCTGGCGCATCTGTCCTGGCCACATTTATGGATGAATCTCGCCGCATTGGTGCTTACAGCCTACGTTAGTGCTCAATCTCATTCCTTAGGTCACTTTTTTACGGTCTGGATTTTATTGCTCCTTGGCACGGGAGCAGGCCTCTACTGGTTTGCCCCTGACCTGATACGGTATGTCGGTTTATCTGGCGCACTGCATGGCGCCTTGATCGTGTATATCAGTGACTCGCCGTTTTATGATCGACGTATTCGTGCTTTGGTAGTGATGGTGGTTTTGGCCAAGGTTGGGTGGGAACAGTCGCTTTGGTTCGATGACATGGCCAATGCCGACAGCATTGGCGGGCGTACTGAGGGACGCGCGCATTTGTACGGCGCACTGACTGGTGTTCTTATTGTCGCCATGACCTATTGCTGGTCTCAGATGATACGACTTAAAAAACAAGTAGAAAAAACCAAGCAGATAAGACATCGCAGGCCCGAGAACACACCGGATTAATGGATTTTACTAAAGTCGTTTTTTAGAGCCTTTGATTAAGTTAATACCCTATGAGCAGCAAAACGTTGGACGATAAACCTCAGAACCTGAATTCTAATCAGGAAAATCCATGGGTAGTGAAGGGCAAAGAGGTTCGCTACAGCAACCCATGGATTGAAGTGACCCATCACGATGTAACCAATCCTGCCGGCAACCCGGGCGTGTATGGCACGGTGCACTTTAAGAACCGGGCGGTGGGTGTCGTGCCCTTGGCAGAGAATGGCGATACCTGGCTGGTGGGGCAATATCGCTTTCCGTTGGGTGAGTTCCATTGGGAAATCCCGATGGGGGGCGCTCCCTTGGATGAGGCGCCTGAGCAGTGCGCCTTGCGTGAATTGGAAGAAGAAGCCGGGCTGATCGCCGAGCGAATTCAGTCGCTGGGAAAGTTTCACCTGAGCAATTGCATTACCGACGAAGCCGGATATCTGTTTGTTGCACTAGGTCTGACGGAAGGAAAACAAGCCTGGGAAGAAACCGAGGTACTGACGATCAAGCGGTTACCGTTTGAAGAGGCCTTTGCCATGGCTCAGGACGGCAGGATTACCGATGTGTTGTCGGTATTGGCGCTGACAAAAATCCGCCTGGCAGGCATTGCCTGAGGCGGATTCTCTTCGAAGTTACTTACTCAGCGGATCACTCAGTTTTCAACCACAGTGGCTCATAGACTGGGTTCGCGGCCAAGAGGCGCGCTCATTAATCCCTTAATGAACTTTTAGTGAACTCTCAATGTACAACGGCAGCTTCCTGACGGTAGCGCTGACGGTACTGCGCTGGCGACAGGCTGACTTCTTTGATGAAAATACGATCAAGGGTTCGTCTGCCAGACAGGCCAATGTTAAGTGCGATCTGCTCAATTGGATCGTCGGAATCGGTCAGCATACGTTTCGCCATTTCCAAGCGCACCTGAGTCACAATCTGTTTTAAGGACGTGTCTTCACGGTGCAGGTGGCGGTTAAGCGTGCGCGCACTGATATGAAAATAGCCCGCTACTTCTTGCTGGTTTGCATTCAGGCGAACTTTTTCTTGCAGTAATGCTTTGCGAATACGATCTGCCAGGGAACCTGAGCGTGCCAGCTTACGATACTGCTCTTCCACTTCACGCTTCATCATGTTCATGATGTGAGGGTTGGTGTTATGTAAACCCTCATCCAGTGCGTGTGAGCTGAGCAAGATGGCACATTCGCCGGAGTTGTACTTGAGCGGAGCCGCCCATAACTGTGCCTGGGCTTGTTGATACTGCGTGGCAGGGTACGGAAGATTAATACCCAATATCTTCAATTTACTGCCACACAACTGGCGCATCCAGTTAAGTAAGACACTAAGGATCATTTCAGAGCGATGACGCTGGTCAGACATAAAGGCGTTGTCTGGTACCGGCAGTTTCACTTTGATGGTGCCCTCGCGGGTACGGGTCACGTTCACTTCCAGCAAGTCACTTAACAGTGGGGCAAACTTTTCCATGTAGAAAAGTGCTTCACGTAAGGTGTTGCTGCACAAAAACAGGTTTTGAAGCTGGCAGCTGCTTTGGTTGTTGAACTTGTGAGGGGGATGCACGCACAGTGCTTCGTTGCCGGATTGGCGGATCAGTGTGCTAATGACCTGATCGGCGTCCTCGACAGGAATGCGGCTGTCTTTTTCTTTTAACTGCTTAATCACACGCTGGACGGTGATGTCCTGCGCGTCTAACTGGTCAAAACTTCTCAGACCGGAATTTTCAATAACCGGGCGGATTAATGCCGCGGAAACGTAACCTTTATCCATGTTCATACGCTGGTGTCTGATGTTGGGATTTTTTTTATTTCTTGCCTGTCTCAATGAGCGTTCCAGTGCTCACGGACGGCAATGCTGTCGCATGGTAGCCCGGGTGACAAAAATTGTCACCTGTTACCTAGGGTAGCAATAGATAACTGGGCAAAACCGCGTGTCAGACACAACAAAGGCCCCTTAGTTCCCCAAGGGTTTCTGTATTTATTGGTAATATTGCGCCAACTTAACTCGACTTGAGAGGCGACCGGAAGCTCCGGTCAGAACTCGTATTGCAGGCCGAGTGAGTACAGAATGAAGCTGCTGCGCTCAACGTGGAAACTGTCCAGAGACGTCGACTCGATTTCCGTGCGCAGATTCAACCCAGCGACTGGGTTCCACATCATGCCC
>JAYYHP010000219.1:0-27169 GCA_036148335.1 Pseudomonadota bacterium | reverse complement strand
ACCGCTTGTTGCTGGTGACCTCGTTGTAGAGCACCGAAAACGCTTGTGGATCGGCCAGTTCACCGTCTTCACGCAGGGCGGGATAATCGAGGGATTGCTCGCGACACAGGCGGGCAATTTTAGGTTGGCACCATTCGAACAGCAGTCGGTCATACCAATCCTGTGGCAGGCGCTGTTGTTCGTAAAGGCCCGCTTGTTGACGCTGATAATGGGCTTCGTTGAGGATGATGGCCGCCGCCACGGATACGTTAAACGATTGCACCATGCCTCGCATCGGGATGATCAGGTGTTCATCGGCGAGGTCGGACGCTTCGTCACTGACGCCTTCTTTTTCCGTGCCCATCAGCAGAGCGGTCGGTTGGGTGAAGTCGTAATCGCGGTAATCAATGGCACGGTCGGTGAGGTGCGCTGCCACGACTTTCACGCCCTGGGCTTGCAATGACTTGATGCCACTGGTGATGTCGCTGTGGGTTTGTACTTCAATCCAGTCCGCTGAGCCTGCGGTGGATGCGCTGCGTAAACGGTATTTGTCGCGTGGCCAGACACAGTGAATCTTGGGAATACCCACGGCATCACAGGTGCGGGCAATGGCCGCCAGATTATGTGGTTTGTAGACCTCGTCGGTGATCACGGTGAGATCGGGTTGGCGCATATCCAGAGTCTGGCGAATACGCTCGTAGCGTTCCGGGGTCATGATGAACGGTCCTCATGCGGGTGCGTGGTTCAGGCCGGTCGTAAGCTCTCTGGGACTCCGGGTGGCCAACAAAGGGCGAGAATTGTATAAAAGGCGTTTTACATATGCACGAGGGAATCATGCGCGGTAATCCTTTCATTGGTATGCAATATGTCTGGCGCGGTTTTCAGAACCTGACGACTCCAGGCTTACGACGCTACGTGGCGCTGCCATTGTTGCTTAACATCGTGATCATGGGCGGTGCCAGCCTGTGGGTCATCACCCGCATCGACGGATGGGTAGGCCAGGTTGTCGATTACTTACCCGGGTTTATGGCCTTTCTGTACTGGTTGTTGATGCCGCTGGCGGTGCTGGTAGTAGTATTTGGTATGGCGTATTTCTTCAGTGCCGTATTGATGATTCTGGCCGGCCCACTCAACGGCTTGTTAGCGGAGCAAGTTGAGACCATGCAGGGTCATACGCTGCCGGAGGAATCGATCGCGTCTATGACGGTCCGCACACTGGGGCGTGAACTACGCAAGGTGATGTACTACCTGCCGCGTTATCTGGGCATTTTTATTCTGTCGTTAGTGCCTTTATTAGGGCAGCTGCTGGGGCCTTTACTGTGGTTCTGGTTTGGCGGCTGGATGATGGCCGTGCAATACGCCGACTATTCGTTCGATAACCACACTAAGCCCTTCGATGACGTACGCGATGCCATGGCGGAGGATCTCTGGACCGTGATGGGCTTTGGTTTGCTGGTGGCGTTGCTGCTCACGGTGCCTGTGGTGAATCTGTTCATCATGCCTGCGGCGGTGATTGGTGCAACCTTGATGCGACTCGAACGTATGCCATTTGAGCGCCAGTCAGGAAAAACCGGCTATGCTGAAGTGACAGGAGAGACGTTACCAAGGCTAGCGCACGATGAAACTCAAGGTACTGGTCGTTGACGACGCTGCATTCGTCCGCGATCTGGTGAAAAAAGCGGTCCGGGATACTTACCCGGGCTGCGAACTGCACGAAGCGACCGATGGTCGAAAAGCTCTGACACTCATGAACCAGCGTGAGTTTAATCTGGTGCTTTGCGACTGGGAGATGCCTGAGATGTCGGGCATCGAAGTGCTGGAATGGATGCGCGCGGATCAGCGCTATAAAAAGACTCCCTTTATGATGATCACCAGTCGAGGCGACCGGGATCATGTCATGAAAGCCGTACAGACCGGCGTGTCTGACTACATCGGCAAGCCCTTTACTCGTGAAAACTTTGTCGCCAAGGTGTCGAAGGTGGTGGCCAAGCATCTGGGTGTGAAACCCGGGCAAGGTCCAGCGACTCCGGGCGGGAGCACAGGCTTAGGTGGCGGCTCTGCAGACCTGCTGACCGGTGGCCAGGCGCCTGCACCTGCGGCGGCTCACGATCTTGGCGGTGCCAGCGTGCTGATGGGCGGCGCAGGATCATCCTCTGCGAGTAAGCCTGCTGGTGGCAGCGATGCCACGGCCAAAGCGGCGGCGAAACCTGCGCCCAAAGCGACGACTAAGCCAGCCAAGGGCGGTAAAGCAAAGGGTGTAGCCAGTGTGCGTTTCGGTTCTGGCGGCAGTGCCAAGCTGGTATTGAAAGACATCAACTTGCAGGAAATGCTGGGTGTCTTTCGTCGTGAGGGTCCATTGCCTGCGCTATTAGAACCCGCAGTGATCGATATTGTGGATCAGGACAACGGCGATGTGGCGCGTATCAATGGCTACGTACGCATGATGCAGGCGCAGGAAGCGCATCCCGATGCCGAAACCATTCAGATGCTGATTCGTTACGTCGACGACGACGCGCAAAAGCTGGAAGTGCTATCCCGCTTTATCGCGCGGGTACGCTAAGTCGTCGAAGACGGCGGTAAAACAACTGCCTTCCCCCGGGGTGCTTTGCACCTCAAGTCTGGCTCGGTGGCGCAGTAAAACGTGCTTAACGATGGCCAGCCCCAACCCAGTTCCTCCGGTACTTTTGCTACGACTTGGATCGGCGCGATAGAAGCGCTCGGTCAGTCGTGGCAAATGATGCGTCTCAATGCCAATGCCGGAGTCTTCCACGGCGAGTCGCCCCTGACCGCCATGCTCATACCAACGAATACGCACATCACCGCCTTCCGGGGTGTATTTCACGGCATTGATGATGAGGTTGGTGAAGGCGCTGCGCAGCTCCTGATCGCAGCCGTTCAGCGTAGCTTTTGTCTCGATACTGAGCTGAATATTGTGCTGGCCGGCGGACACGGCATTGGCCTCACTGACAATCTGCTGCAATAGCGAAGCCACAGGAACCGTGTGGTGGGTGTCATGGCTTGGGGTGTCGAGGCGCGACAGCAATAGCAGGTCACGCACCAGTGATTCCATTCGGATGGCCTGCTCCTGCATTTGCGAGACCATGCGCAGTGCCGCTTGAGGGAGCATGTCGCTGACGTCCTCGAGGGTTTCCAGGTAGCCTCGAATCACCGTGAGTGGGGTGCGCAGTTCATGGCTGACGTTGGCAACGAAATCTTTGCGCATGTCTTCCAACTGTCGTAGACGGGTGACGTCGTGCAGGATCAATAAGCGGTCGTTGCGCCCAAAAGGCGTCACCTTGATCTCCAGCCAGCGCTCTTTGTTTGCCGGTGCTGGCATGATGAGTGGTTGGTCGAATTCGCGGCGAAGGAGGTAGTCCGTGAATTCTGGTGCGCGGATCAGGTTGGTCAGGGGTTGGTTTTCATCCACCGGACGCAAGCCCAGAAAACGGCTGGCGGCGCGGTTCCACCACTCCAGATTGCCATGGCGGTCGACCATGATGACGGCTTCTTCGAGGGCGGAAGTGGCATCCTGTAAGCGGTCGGTCACGGCCTGCAAACGATGGCGATAGCGCTGGCTGCGTTTGGTGGGGCGTAATGCTAAACGCGTGATGTCGCGCCACAACCCGGACATGTCGGGTGCATCGTTGCGTTCGTAGGTGGCCAGCCAGTGTTTAAAGCGGAAGGTTTGCCGCAGTTGCCAGGCCAGTAACATCAGCGCAATGACTGCCAGCGGAAGAAACGGCCAGGGGCTCCACCACAGGCCACTGAAGCCCACGCTCAACATCGGCAGGAGCAGCGAGCGCTCCCGGTACCAGCCCGTCATTGCTCGCCTCGATTATTCAGGATGCTTTGGTTGAGAAGCGGTAGCCTGTTCCGCGGACCGTCTGAATCAAATGTTCGTGCGTGGCGCCCAGTGCTTTGCGCAGACGACGGATATGAACATCCACGGTACGTTCTTCGACGTACACATTGCCGCCCCAGACCTGATCCAGCAGTTGTGAGCGTGAGTAGGCGCGCTCCTGATGGGTCATGAAAAACTGCAGCAGGCGGTACTCCGTGGGGCCGACATCCACGGGGCTGTCGTCAGACATCACGCGGTGGCAGACCGGATCAAGAATCAGACCGTTCACTTCAATGGTCTCTTCCACTCCCATCGGTGTGGCCCGGCGTAATACGGCTTTCAGGCGCGCCACCAACTCCCGTGGTGAGAAGGGTTTGGTGATGTAGTCATCGGCGCCCGCATCCAGCCCTTGTACTTTGTTTTCTTCCTCGCCTTTGGCCGTCAGCATGATGATGGGCACTTCGGCGGTGGTTTCTTCGCGCTTCAGGCGGCGTGCGAATTCAACGCCGCTAACGCCCGGGAGCATCCAATCGAGCAGAATCATGTCCGGACGCTTATCCACCACGATGGAGTGCGCATCCTGCACGTTTTCAGCTTCTATGCATTGGTAGCCCGCCATTTCGAGGGCAACGGCGATCATTTCGCGAATAGGCGCTTCGTCATCAACGATGAGGACGCGTTTACCGGCAGACGTCATAGGTTCTGTCACATTCTGGTTATCGTTACCGCCGTATTACACCGGGGCAATGTTACAGACTTGTGACAGAACGAGAATTTATTGCAGGGCGTAGTGTGCGCTCAAGCCGACGAGCACGATCAGCCCGAACCAGTGGCTCTGACGGAATACCTGAAAACAGGCGTCGCGGGAGCGGTCGCGAGCGGACCAGAGCTGCCAGGCGAAGTACAACGCGCCTACGAGCAGGGCAACAAAATAAGGCCAGCCGAGAGAAAATTGGGCGCCAGCAAAGGCCAGAAACGCCAATGCCATGGCTTTCAGGACGGCAATCATAACGAGATCGGCATCGCCAAACAGAATGGCGGTGGATTTCACTCCGATCTTGAGGTCGTCATCACGATCCACCATGGCGTAGTAAGTATCGTAGGCCACGGTCCAGCACAGGTTTGCGGCATACAACAACCACAAGTATGCAGGCAGGGCACCCGCCTCGGCGGCAAATGCCATGGGAATGGCCCAGGAAAAGGCGGCACCTAAAAATACCTGTGGCAGGTGCGTGTGGCGCTTCATAAACGGATACAGCGCCGCCAGCGCCACGCCACCGAAAGACAGCATGATGGTCAGGGAGTTCGTCAGTAGCACCAGTACAAAGGCGACCGCACACAACAGAGCAAAGCCGATAACGGCGGCTTTGGTGGTCAGGGCACCGGTGGCGAGTGGACGATCATTGGTGCGTTTCACGTGGCCATCGATGTTGCGGTCAGCAATATCGTTAATGACGCACCCGGCCGAGCGCATCAGAAACACGCCCAGCGTGAAAATAATCAGATTGGCCAGACTCGGCACGCCTTCCGCCGCCACCCAGAGGGCCCAGAAGGTTGGCCATAACAACAGGTACGACCCCACGGGTTTATCCACTCGGGTGATGGCGACCCAGGCACGCCAGCTTGGCCAGTGTTGATTAAGGGCGTTGGTAAGCGGATTCATATCAGCGGCCTGTTATCGGAAATTCTAGTAAGGCTGGGCAAAATGCCTCAGAGACCATCAAGGGTTGGTCGCTGACCCGAAACACGGAACGTCGTGCCCAGGTCACACCCAGCGAGCCTGGTGCGCAGTGCGATACCGTTAACGCATTGCGTTTCAGGTCAGGTTGGCGGAATAAGAAACTGCCCAGTGAGCGATTTCCCAGTGCCTGCAGACAGCGTAGCTTACCGCGCAGCGCCTGCACTGGAACCGCAGTGCGAGCATGCACAACGGCGATATCGCCGAGATACAGCGTGACCTCCCGAACCCACACGGTTTCGCGGACGCCCAGGTGCAGTTCGCGGCGCTCGACCGGCGTTGGGCGGCCAAAATATTCACGGGTAGCCTCGACCCGAAACCCGGGGGCCAGTGCCGTCAGGCGCGCCGTCAGTGAGCCCTGATCGAACAACCAGGTACGCCAGGGTGCAGGAATGACGGGCGCAATGCAGTGACATCGAGCCGACCAGAGTGGGGATGCCGGGTGCAGAGTCGCTGCGAGTGAGGGGGTGTGAATCATGCGCGGAGGATGCGCTAAAAGGCGCCGTCAGGCAAGTCAGCAGGGCCATTTAAGGCAGAGTATGCCTGGAATCTGCCCGGAATTGACCGTTGATTTATCCGGCCAGGGTCAGTAGCTTTAGTGTCCTCAAAAACTGACGAAAACACAGGTTATCAGAATGAAAAAGTGGCAATGTGTTGTCTGTGGCTGGATCTACGACGAAGCTGAAGGCGCGCCAGAAGAAGGCATCCCACCGGGTACTGCATGGGATGATGTTCCAGACGATTTTATCTGCCCGGATTGCGGCGTAGGTAAAGAAGATTTCGAGATGGTTGAAATCTGATTCTTCGGGCTGCCGGTTCTCGGCAGCCTGTTCCGCCTGTCGGCGGCCCCCTCTAACTCAATACATGTGGATCGTTTTATGAGCAATTCCTCTGCCCCTATGGTCATTATTGGCTCAGGCCTGGCCGGATATAACCTGGCTAAAGAGCTGCGTAAACTGGCGCCTGAGCAGCCATTGATGATGATTACTGCCGACGACGGCCGTAACTACTCCAAGCCAATGCTGTCGACTGGCTATGGCAAAAACAAAACTGCAGACGAATTGGCTCTGAACAGTGCTGCCGGCATGGCCGACACACTGAACATGACGATCCGCACGAACACTCGTGTCACGGCGATTGATCCAGACGCTCACCAAATCTCACTGGGCGACGAAGTGGTTGAATACAGCAAGCTGGTACTGGCTTGGGGTGCTGAGGCGGTTGGCCCACGCATCGACGGTGACGCGCAGGACCTCGTGTTCTCTATCAATGACCTTGAAGACTACGGTCGCTTCCGCGCCGCTGCCGATGGCAAAAAGCGTGTATTGATCATGGGCGCTGGTCTGATTGGTTGTGAGTTTGCTAACGACATGACCGCGGGCGGCTTTGAATGTGAAGTAGTTGCACCTTGTGATCAGGTTTTCCCAACCTTACTGCCAGTAGATGCGGCGAATGCGGTCCAGCGTGGCCTGGAGGGCATTGGTGTGAAATTCCACCTCGGCCCACTGGTGAATCGCATCGAGCGTCAGGGCGATGGCGTGGTTGCTACCCTGAGCAACGGCGATACCGTGACTGCCGATGTGGTTGTGTCTGCCATTGGCCTGCGCCCTCGTCTGGAGCTGGCGGCGAACGCGGGTATTCGTGTGAATCAGGGCATCGTGGCAGACCGCCTGCTGCAGACCAGCGCTGAAGACGTTTACACCTTGGGTGACTGTGCCGAAGTCGAAGGTCGTGTACTGCTGTACGTTCTGCCTCTGATGGCTGCCGCTCGCGCCTTGGCGAAAACCATGACCGGCACACCGACCGAAGTCAGCTACGGTGTTATGCCAGTGACCGTGAAAACGCCAGCGTGCCCAGTGGTGGTTTCACCAGCGGCGGCTGATGCGGCGGGTCGCTGGATTGTCGAGCAGGAAGGCAACGATGTGCAGGCTGAGTTCCGCAACGAAGCCGGCGATCTGCTCGGATACGCTTTGACCGGAGCGAAAGTAGCGAATAAAGTAGCACTCAACAAAGAATTGCCGGCGATCATGCCTTAATTCTCTGTGCGACCGGAGTGGCGGGGTACCCGTCACTCAACACAACGACATAAGGATAAAGCTATGCGTAAACCAGAACTGGCCGCGGCCATCGCTGAACAAGCCGACCTGAGCAAGGAAAAAGCGGCCGAGGTAATCACTGCGTTCACCGACCAGATTGCAAAATCTCTGAGTGAAGGTGAGTCAGTGACTCTGATTGGCTTCGGTACATTTGAAGTTCGTGACCGTGCAGAGCGTCAGGGTAAGAACCCGCAGACGGGTGAGCCTATCACCATCAAAGCCGCTAAAGTACCAGCTTTCAAAGCCGGTAAAGCGCTGAAGGAAACCGTACAATAAGCGGTTCTTCTGAGACTGCCACGGCTGTGACCCGCGAGTGGGTCACGCGGCTGGTGGTCGGCGAAGGGCTCTGCCCCTTCGCCAGTCCTGTTCTGGACACCCTCCTCATTGAAACTTCCCTGTCTGATGACGATCGCGTACTCACCGCTGAGTTCATGACGCTGCTTGAGCGCATGGCGGATGCCGATCCGGTGCAATGTCCGACGGCTTTGTTTGTGGCCCCGAATGCCTTTGCCAGCTTCGACGAGTATTGGAACTGGACACTTATTTGCGATTCGCTGTTGGTTCAACTGGGCTATGAGGGCGTATTTCAGTTGGCGACGTTTCATCCTCAGTACCTGTTTGACGGGGAAGACGACGAGGATATGAGTCATTTTACTAATCGCTCACCGTACCCCATGCTACACATCATTCGCGAAGCGGATATGGACGAGGCGCTGGCGCAGGTGCGCTACCCCGAGCGCATTCCCGAACGTAATCGCGCTCATATGGCGCGACTGGGTAAAACTGGCCTGCTTGCCATTATGCCGTCGTTGGCGGACACTGCGGTTTTCAATCAAGAGGACACGTCAGGTGATTAAATTCCGAATGCTGCTTTGGTTTTTGGGGCGGATGATGAAAAAAGCATCCCGTAAGAGCGAAGAATTTAAGAAGCAGTTAGCGGGTCAGGACATGGTCTTCCAGATCCAGACCGAAGATGGCAAAGCGGCGCGTCAGTATATTGTGAAAGGCAATGCCGTAGCCTCGAAAGGTAAAGCGGCCAGTGATCCGGTGTTCACCATCAATTTTCGTGATGCCGACACTGGCTTGCGCATCATGACCTCGAAAGATCGCAACGCCTTTATGAAAGGTATTCAGGAAAAAGATATCACCGTGACCGGCGATCTGACCAAGTTCATGTGGTTCCAGGGCGTCAGCAAATATCTGAAACCCTGAGCCGGAGGCGACGCCATGCAACTGACTACCCGGATTCTGGTGGCCATGGCGGCCGCTATCGTACTGGGCAAGCTGAGCCATGACCTGCTTGCCTGGGAAGACCTCAATGAGACCGCACGTTTCATCCTCGACGATGTTCTGGCCAGCGGTCTGTTTGCCCTGATCGGTAAAATCTTTGTTTCCAGCCTGAAAGTGCTCGTCGTACCACTGGTGTTTGTGTCGCTGGTCTGTGGGGTATGTCACCTGAGTGACCAGAGCAGTCTCGGCCGCCTGAGTATCAAAACCATCGGTTTGTATCTGCTGACGACCGCCATTGCCATCACTCTCGCGCTGACCGCCGCCAATATCGTGAATCCCGGTGTGGGCGTGAATATGACCTCAGATGCCGAGTTCAGTGCACCAGAGTCTGTACCTTTCATTGACGTGCTCGCCAATATTTTCCCGAGCAATCCGTTTCAGGCAATGGTGGAAGGCAACATGCTGCAAGTCATTGTCTTTGCCATTTTAATTGGCCTCGCCATTGGTCGCTCTGGCGTGCCCGGGGAGCGACTCGGGAAAACCTTCAATGACTGGAATGAGGTCTTGATGACCTTAGTGACTCTGCTGATGTCATTGGCCCCGTACGGCGTATTCAGCCTGTTGTTTACCCTGTTTGCGTCCAAGGGTCTGGGGCCGGTGTGGGAGCTGCTCGCTTACATGCTGACCGTGGTCGGTGTGCTGTTGCTGCACGGACTGGTGGTGTATTCAGGCCTTCTGAAGGCCTTGACCGGCCTGTCGCCTTTGGTGTTTATCCGCAAAATGTGGCCGGTGCAGTTGTTTGCCTTCAGTACCGCGTCCAGCAGTGCAACCTTACCCGTCACCATCCGCAATGCGGAACAGAACCTCGGGGTCGGGACTCGCGCGGCGTCGTTTGCGCTGCCTTTGGGTGCCACCATTAACATGGACGGCACCGCTATCATGCAAGGGGTAGCGACGGTATTTATCGCACAGGCGTTTGGTCTGGATCTGACATTGGGCGATTACTTACTGGTGATCGCGACCGCGACACTTGCCTCAATCGGCACGGCCGGCGTGCCGGGCGTAGGTCTGATTACCTTAGCCATGGTGCTGCAGCAGGTCGGGCTGCCCGTAGAAGGAATTGCTCTGATCATTGGCGTCGACCGCTTGCTGGATATGCTGCGTACGGCGGTGAATGTCACTGGCGACACTATGGTTTCTGTGGTGGTTGGGCACAGTGAGAATGTGCTTAACGAGGCGCGTTATAACGCCGCTACCGAGAGCGGCCTGAACTCAGACAAAGCAAACGCCGACGCTGCGAGTTGATGATGGTGGTTCACTTGCCTGTGCGTGTGACACAGGCGTTGCGTTTCTTGGCATGCTCCATTGTCATGGCGATCACCACTCTGACCAGCGTATCGGGGCAGGCCAGCGGGTCAGTTCAAGCGGCCGCATCCGGGCACGCGGCTGTGTCTGGGCATCCTGCTCATAGTGAGGTAGCCATTGGTCAGGTGTCCGCCCTTCGCTTAAAGCAGCGCGCAGACATTCTGCGCTGGTCGGGCCTGCCGGACCTGAGCACGCAAATGCATCAGAGTGTGGTGGCGCTCAAGAAACGTCCGGATCAGCAGCAACGACTGCTACTTGCGCTGTTGCCTTGGTCTCACGCGTCGTTAACACAGCCGTTAGATCAGCATCTACGGCAATACGATGACGAGACCTTGCTGCGCTTACACGATGCGCTGGCTCACCCCATTTTGCAGCGTGGTCGAGACGCGGAACGCGCGGCGTTGGAAGATCAGCAGGGCGGGACATCTTACTGGCAGTATCGTCAGCGCTTACTTAAGCACCCACCGAATATTCGCCGGATGTCACGTATCGATGCCTTACTGGCGGCGTCACGCACTCAGCCATGGTTGGATGTCGCACAGAGTGCGTTTCAGTGGGTCGTTGCCGTTCGCTCAGACGAGATCAAATACGACGACGAGCACGAGGACGGTCAGTCTCGTGAGCTTCTGTCGTGGAGTGATGAGGCGCGCTTGTTTCTACTGTATGCCTATCGGGGCATCAGCAATGCCGAGTTGGATGCCATGCTGGCGGCCTGGCAGGAGCCTGTGTTGCAGGCGTGGTTAAGTGATGCGTCGGCCCGGTTACCCGGGCCTGGCTAGTTTGAAAGTGACGGGTTGCCACCAAGCTCGCTACTTTGGCTGGTTCAGCAGGCTCACCAGATCCGATAAGCCATCGGCTTTCTCTAACACCTGTTCGAGCACTTCTTCTGCATCTTCGGGGTTTAAGCCCAGACGCTTATATACCTCGTCAGGAATACGCTCCGATGGTCCATCGCCAATGCCATGTTGGCGCAGCAGCCGTGTGGCAACAAACAGCAGGTTCGCGTAACCCGAGTGGTCATCGGCGTAGTCGGCATTGTGCATCTGACGCATGGCCACCACCAGTTCGGCGGGCATCTGCCATTGATGCATGAGTACCGCAGCACATTGTTCCCGACTCATGCCCAGCAGGTAGGTTTCGATGTACATGCGGTTGATGTGCGGGTTGGCTTCAATGTGGCGATTGATCAGTGAAAATTGTGGCGGAAAGATCTGCCCCAGAATCAAAAAGCCAAAGTTATGCAGTAAGCCGGATAAGTACGACAAGCCTTGCGATGGGCGGCCTTCGCTTGGAATTTTGCGGATCAGTTCAGAGCACAGAGTGGCTGTCATCACGGCCTGCTGCCAGAACGGCGTATAGCCGTCGGGGCCTTCTTTCGGCACGGTAAGTGAGCGACCTAACGCCAGTCCCAGCGCCAGATTAATCACCAGATCGAACCCTAGTACGCGGATAACGGCTTCTTCGACGCTTTTGATGTCGCCTCGGGTACCGTAATAGGGCGAGCGTGCCCAGCTGAGTACTTGGGCTGACATACCGGGGTCGAGTTCAATGGTGGTGGCCAGTGATTTGGTATCGGCATTGGGATCGACGCGCAGCTCAATAATTTTGCGGGCGACTTCAGGCAACGGCGGCAGATCGAGAGTTTCTTCGAGGCGTTGCTTGATGCGCAGCGGGGTAAACTGGCGAATGGCCGAGTGCACGTCATCCAGATCCTGCATGGTGCCCTGATCCGGCGTGTCCGGGCGCAATGGCGCGCTGTAATTGCCCAGGTGCGAGCTGGTGGTCAGCGAGCGAAATTGCTCCATCGGGACTTTCAGCCATTCCTGCTCTGTGCCGCCAGCGGCAATCAGTAGTTCGTCTTCTTTCAGCAGGGCCTGATCGATCATGGTTTCCATGGCGGTAATCTGTGGCAGTGCCGGGAAATTTTCCAGATCGTATTTGTCTTTTAACGATGCCATCTCATCGTGCGACAGCGCCGCAAACTGGCGACCAAAGGCGCGCGAGAGTTGCGTCAGGTCGAGCATGCGGTCACCCGGGACAAGTACCTGTACTTGCCCGATGTCGTCCTTGAGAAACACGATATTTGCGACTTTCGGCGAATACGACGCCGGCGGATTACTCTGCATAAGTTCGTACAGCTCCTGCTCATCGGCGGCGGCGTAGGGGATGCGCCAGTCGTCGAGAATTTTTAATACTACGGATGGGATAGCCGCCATGGCTGGCCTCTGCTCAGACAATGTGTAACTGAACTATAGTCGCTTTCCGTAACCGTGCAGGGCGGAGGGAGGAATGTCAGACGTTGGCGAACCGTTCGGCGTTGCCCAGCCAGCGCTGGATCAGAGGCTCAACGCAGCCCGGATGGCTATGCCAGAGGCTGTTGGCCATTTCCTGAACCTGTGGCAGGAGTTCGGCATCGCGTTGCAGATCGGCAATGCGCAGCATCTGCAGGCCAGTCTGGCGTGTGCCTAAAAGTTCGCCGGGGCCTCGGATTTCAAGATCCTGCTCGGCAATGTAAAAGCCATCCTGGCTTTCGCGCATCACTTGCAGACGCTGTTTTCCGGTGAGCGACAGGGGTGCTTTATACAGCAGCACACAGTGGCTTTTGGCGCTGCCTCGGCCCACACGGCCACGCAGCTGGTGGAGCTGTGCCAGACCGAGTCGTTCTGGGTTTTCGATAATCATCAGGCTGGCGTTAGGGACGTCGACGCCGACTTCAATGACGGTGGTGGCAACGAGTAAGTCCAGCTGATGTTCTTTGAAGGCCGCCATGATGTCGGCTTTTTCTGCGGGTTTCATGCGTCCGTGGACTAAGCCAATCCGCAATGATGGCAGTGCAGTACGGAGTTCTTCGGCGGTGTTTTCCGCCGCCTGACATTGCAGGGCCTCGCTTTCTTCAATCAGTGTGCACACCCAATACGCCTGCGCACCCTGTGAACAGGCATCCTGTACGCGCTGGATAATCTCCGGGCGGCGCTGATCACTGATGACAGCGGTGGTAATCGGGCTACGCCCCGGGGGAAGTTCATCAATCACCGAGGTGTCGAGGTCGGCGTAGGCACTCATGGCCAGGGTCCGTGGAATCGGTGTGGCTGTCATGATGAGCTGGTGTGGCGCGAGGCCCGCGCGCTCGCCTTTTTCTTTCAGTGACAGGCGCTGATGCACGCCAAAGCGATGCTGTTCATCAATAATGACCAGCCCGAGGCGGCTGAACTGAACTTCGTCCTGAAACAGCGCATGGGTGCCGACAACGAGCTGTGCTTCGCCGTTGGCAATACGCGTCAGCGATTGCTCCCGGGCTTTGCCTTTCACTTTACCGGCGAGCCATCCCATTTGGATGCCCAGAGGTTCAAACCAACCCGACAAGTTACGCAGATGCTGCTCGGCCAGAATCTCAGTAGGCGCCATCAGGGCAACCTGATACCCCTGCTGCAACAGATCGCAGGCAGCCAGCGCTGCGACCAGGGTCTTACCGGAGCCTACGTCGCCCTGTACTAAGCGCAGCATCGGGTAGGGTTGTTTCAGGTCTTCGGTGATTTCATCGGTGACGCGTTGTTGCGCCCCAGTCGGGGTGAAGGGCAGTTGCGCAAGTAAACGCTGACGTAAGTGGTGATCCGATAAAATGGCCGGTGCTTTATCGGCCTGAACCTGAGAGCGCAGTTTAAACAGCGACAGTTGGTGGGCCAGCAACTCTTCCAGAATCAATCGTTTATGGGCCGGATGCTGGCCAGACTCAAGTGTGAACAATTCGGTGTTACTGGGCGGCTGATGCAAAAACAACAAGGCTTCACGCAGTCCGGGTAAGCGCCATTGGGCGCACCAGGCTTCGGGCAGCAAATCCGGCAGTGCAACCTGATCGGCGCGCAGCAGCTCATTCATCTGCTCATGCAACAAGCGCAGGCGCTGCTGAGTAATGCCGTCGGTGGCCGGGTATATCGGAGTCAGGGTGTCGTCCAGCGGGGTATCGAGACCGTCATCAATGCGTTGATATTCAGGGTGATAGATTTCCAGACCACTGGCGCCACGACGTGGCTCGCCATAACAGCGCAACGTAGTGCCCACGGACATCTGATTTTTTTGTGCCGCATTAAAATGAAAGAAGCGCAGATTAATCACGCCGGTGTGATCTTGCAGCTTGACCACCAGACTACGGCGTTTACCAAACACGATATTAGCGCCGCGCACGTCACCCTGAATCACCGCCGGTCGCATGGGCTGCAGGCCAGCAATGGGCAATATCTTGCTGCGATCCTCGTAACGAAACGGCAGATGAAACGCCAGATCGGTGAGGTTATAAATTTCCAGGCGCCCTAGTTGTTCGGCCAGTTTCGGGCCAACGCCTTTCAGGTCGGTCAGCTTGGAGACGGTCATTGTGGTGTTCTCATGCTGCTGTGCTCAGACTGTACTTTGGCTGCGGTTTTAATTCAGGCGCTCACGCGACATTGCTTCGCTTGCTCGATAATCAGATCGATGGCATTGCCCCTTGGGAAGCTCGCGCGCCAGGCCAGAGCGACGGTCCGGAAGGGAGCCGGTTCGCGGAACGGGCGAGTCACCAACAGGTTGCTGTCCATATTACCCAACGCAGACTCCGGCAAGACAGTGACGCCCAGCCCTGTTGCCACCATATGTTTCAGGGTTTCCAGCGAGCTGCCTTCTAACACGCTGCCCACCCGGCTGTGCTGTTTCCGATGCAGTGCCGGGCAGTGCTCAAATACCTGATCGCGGAAGCAATGTCCTTCGCCCAGCATCAGCAGATCCAGATCAATCAGTTGCTCGGGGTCGATGTCTACCTGCTTCGCCAGTGGGTGGCTGATGGGCATAACTACCACAAATTTTTCCTGATACAGGGGACGGGTCACGACATCGGGCTCATTGAATGGCAAGGCGACGACGATGGCATCCAGCTCGCCGTCGCGCAGCTGTTTGCGCAGCACGCCGGTGTAGTTTTCTTCGAGGTAGAGCGGCATGGCCGGAGCGGCCTTATGCATGTGCGGCACCAGATGCGGGAACAGATACGGCCCGATGGTAAAAATCGCACCCAGCTTTAAGGGTGTCGAGAACTGATCTTTCCCAGCGCTGGCGATGTCCTTAATGGCCCGGGACTCCTCGAGAACCCGTTGCGCCTGGGCCACAATCTTCTCGCCCAGTGGCGTGACCGTGACCGAACTCTTACTCCGTTCAAAAATCGCAATGCCCAGCTCGCTTTCGAGCTTCTTTATCGCTACGCTGAGCGTCGGCTGACTAACGTGACATTTTTCTGCGGCACGACCGAAGTGGCGTTCCTGAGCCACCGTGACGATATAGCGGAGTTCAGTCAGAGTCATGATTGTTACCTTGAATGACGGTGGCGGTTTTGATTTATTTTACCTATCTCTTGGCCGAGAAAAAGGTCGTAACAAAATAAAACTGAGGGTATCGCCCCGATGCGATACACAATGCCTGAGACGTGGAGGTAAAGGCATGGCGAATATTTTAGTGGTAGGCACAGGTGACATTGGTGGAAACCTGGCGTTGACCATGGCACAGGATGGCCACACGGTGACCGGCATCCGCCGTTCAGACAAATCGGTAGGCGAGGGGATTCGCGTTATCAGCGCGGATGTGGCGGATGCCAGCACCCTGACCGACCTGCCTGAGAACATCGATATTGTTGTTTACAGCGTTGCGGCGCCGGTGTTTTCGAAAGAGGGGTATCACGCCTATTACGTGAAGGGCATGAAAAATATCCTGAAAAAACTCAAAGGGCAGACGCCTAAGCGTGTGTTCTTCGTATCCAGCTCATCGGTGTATCACCAGATGGATGGCTCCTGGGTGAATGAAAGCTCAGAGACAACCCCAACGTCCTTTGCAGGCAAAGAAATGTTGGCGGCCGAGAAAGTGCTGCACGACAGTGCCTTTAACGGTACCTCCGTGCGTTTTACCGGTATATACGGTCCTGGCCGTGAGCGCATGATTCAGCAGGCGCGCCATGGTGGCTACTGTGACCCTGAGCCACCGGTATGGACCAACCGAATTCACCGCGATGACTGTATTGGTGTGCTGAAGTTTTTAATTGAGCGAGCACTGGCGGATGAGTCACTGGAAGACTGTTACCTGGCTACCGACAATGAGCCCGCCACTTTGTTTGATGTGTTGGAGTGGATGAAAGATCGCATTGGTGAAGTCGATCCGGATCACGATGTGGGTGAAGTGTCGCGTCGTGCTAACCGTCGCTGTTCAAACCAACGCCTGCGCGATGCGGGGTATGAGTTTAAATACAGCAACTATCAGGATGGCTACGACTTCATGCTGAATGAGATGGGTCTGGTCTGATTACTCTGATTTGCTTGTTTTGATCTGCTTGTTTGAATCTTCGCGTTCTTAAGCATCACAGCATGGGTAAGATAAACTTTTCGGTTTATTGAGCCATCGCTGGATGTCAGCAAACAGGTAGAAATAACCCGCACGCCCTTTGGGTGTGCGGGTTTTTTAATGCCGGAAAATCGGGCATGCTCTCTGACTCTGGATCGTAGTGATTCCTTATTTTTCAGCAGGAGAGCGCATGATTAATCAGGCATTAAATATATTGGAGCGCGCCGGTAACCGGCTGCCTCACCCGACCATGCTCTTTGTATATTTGTGTGCGTTAGTACTGCTGATGTCTGCGGTCAGTGCGGCGTTGGGTGTGTCGGCTCAACACCCCAAAAGTGGCGACGTCATTACTGCGATAAATTTGTTAAGCAGTGATGGCATCTCTCAGATGTTGACCCAGGCCGTATCGAATTTTACGCAGTTCGCCCCGGTTGGCACGGTGTTGGTCGCCATGCTTGGCCTTGGGGTGGCAGAGCGCAGTGGTTTGATTGGTGTGCTACTCGCTAAAGCCGTGGCGCGTGCCCAGGGTGCAGGTCTGACCTTCGTGGTGGTATTTGCTGGGGTGATGTCGAGTCTCGCTGCGGATGCGGGTTACGTCGTGTTGATTCCGCTGGCGGCGTTGCTGTTTCATGCGGCGGGGCGGCATCCGCTGGCGGGCATCGCTGCGGCCTTTGCTGGTGTCTCCGGTGGGTACAGTGCGAATTTATTGCTTGGGCCTTTTGATGCGCTGTTGGCCGGGATCTCAACCGAGGCAGCGCGCATGGTTGATCCCGAGGCCAGCGTCAGTATTGCTGCGAATTACGGTTTTATGGTCGCTTCTGTCTTGCTGATCAGTGTCATCGCGACCTGGGTGACATCGCGCTTTGTCGAACCGCGACTGGCCACGCTGGCGGTGGATATTCTTGAAGATGACATGCCAGAAACGACGACCAACGATGGGCGAGGTTTGCGGGCGGCGGGTCTGACGTTGGTGGTGATCGTTCTCTTTTTTGCGTCCGGTCTGTATGCGCCCGATGCCTGGTTGCGTCAAGGGAACGAGTTGCTTGCCTCGGCCTTTATGAAAGGCATCGTGGTGGTGATTTCTCTCACCGCTCTGTTATGCGGACTGGCGTTTGCGCGCGCTTCTGGGCGCTGGCAACGCAGCGATGATCTGATTACCGCCATGGAAAGCAGCATGGCGGGCATGGCCGGGTATCTGGTACTTATGTTTTTTGCTGCGCAATTTACCGCCTGGTTTGGCTGGAGTCAGCTCGGCATTATTACGGCGATTACTGGCGCCGATTTTCTTACCAGTCTCAATGCCTCTCCCATTATTTTATTACTGGGTTTTGTGTTAATCGCCGCTCTGATTAATTTATTTATTGGCAGCGGCAGTGCGAAATGGGCATTGCTCGCGCCGGTGTTTGTGCCCATGTTAATGCTGGTGGGAATTGCTCCGGAAACGGCGCAAGTGGCGTTCCGTATTGGTGACAGCAGCACCAATATCATTACCCCATTAATGCCGTATTTTGGTGTCGTTCTGGCGTTTGCTCAGCGCTATCGTGCTGATCTCGGAATTGGCACGGTCATGGCCATGATGCTGCCCTACAGTATTGCCTTTTTGCTTGGCTGGTCGGCTTTGTTGGCACTTTGGCTTGGGTTCGGTTGGCCGCTGGGTTGGTAACCTAGGGCTGGTCTTATGCTTGATAAATCAGGGGTGGTGAATCAGGAATAAGTTAAGGGTTAGTCATGGGTGTCACTTGGATGCTCTACTCTGGCTTGTGAAGGCGAGCTAACGCGACATCATAGACCTCATTTCGGTTGCGCTTACCGACAGCAATGACGGTGACCGTCACGACGGCGTCCTCGACGGAGTACACCAAGCGATAACTGGACTGACGAAGTTTGATCTTATACAGATTCTTGCTCCCGGAAAGTGCAGCCCCGGGCACGTGAGGATTCTCCAGCCGTTCGGCGAGCTTTTTCTTAAGCTGCTCCCGTACGGTATGGCCCAGCTTCTTCCACTCTTTGAGCGCGGATTTTTTAAACTCAAGCTTATAAGTCATCGAGCGACACCAGAACGGATTCTTCGTTCATGCGCTCTTTAACAACTTTAAGCAGCTCAGCATCATCAATCAGCTCCATCAGAGCTTCGTAGGCCTGGGCGGGTACACAGTAGAAGGCAGGCTCATTCCTATTAAGTACCGCAATCGGCATATCGTTTCCGCTGGACACGACTTTCATCGGATTCGCTTTCAGCTCGGTAATGCTGGCGGCAGTATCGGTCAGAACTTGGTAGGTCATTCCTTATCTCACTATAAGACCTTTGGGTAGGTCTTATTATAGGTCTTTAAGGCGGCGGGTAAAGCGGTCGCTGAGGCGTTAAAAACCAAAAAGCCCCGAATGATCGGGGCTTTTCATGTTAATAAGGCGCGATCTGGGGCAGTGCCTGAGGCTGGAACGTGCAGTCGGATCAGCCGATTTCCAGTACGCCATCCATTTCAACGCCCACACCTTTTGGTAGCTCTTTCACGCCCAGTGCGGCGCGCGCTGGGTAAGGCTGTTCGAAGTACTCCGCCATGATGGTGTTCACGGTCGCGAAATTGCTGAGGTCAGTGAGGAAGATGTTCAGCTTGGCGATCTGTTGCAGTGAGCCGCCGGCGGCTTCACAGACGGCCGTCAGGTTTTTAAACACCTGATGGATTTCTGCTTCAATGCCGCCTTCGATGACTTCCATGGTTTCAGGAATCAACGCAATCTGACCCGACAGGTATACCGTGTTGTTTACTTTCACGGCTTGAGAGTAGGTGCCGATGGCTTGTGGGGCTTTGTCGGTCGAGATGATTTCGCGGCTCATGGGAATCCTTATTAGTGATTGGCTTTAGGGTATTTGATACGGACGATCTTGGACACGCCGCGAATGGTACGCAGGCGGCGAATGGTGCGAGCCAGATGCTTGCGTCCTTGTACGCTCAGAGACAGGTACGTCACGCTCAGGCGTGCGTCCTGTTCTTCGACGCTGATTTTCTCAATGTTGGCTTCCGCCATGTTCACAGCGGCAGCGACGTCGACAATGATGCCGCGGCGGTTTTCCATGTAGACCTTGAGGTCCACAGTAAACTCGCTGTTGATCTCTTTATCCCAGCTCAGGTGGACGCATTTTTCCGGATTGTCGCGATACTCTTCCACGTTGCGGCAGTTTTCGGTGTGAATCACCAAGCCACGGCCGGAACTGATATGACCAACAATCGGATCGCCCGGACTGGGGCTGCAGCACTTGGCAAAACTGACGACCAGACCTTCGGTGCCTTTAATGGCCAGTGGCGAGCTTTCGTGCAGCGCTTTGAGGTCGATGTCGGTATCTTTGTTGGCGACCAACAGGCGGCGTGCAAGCAGTGGCGCCAGATGATTACCTGAACCCACGTCTTCAAACAGCTCTTCGAGGTTGGCTTTTTCGGTTTCTTTCAGCACCAGGTCAATGTGGGCGCTGTCGATGTCGTCCATCGATTTACCCAAGCCACTCAGCGCCTTGTTCAGTAGGCGCTTGCCGAGCTCAACGGATTCGGAGGTCCGTTGTGTTTTCAGGTAATTGCGGATGTTCGAGCGCGCTTTGCCCGTCACCACGAAGCTCAGCCAGGCTGGGTTCGGTTGTGCGCTGGGGGCGGTCACGATCTGAATAGTCTGACCGTTCTGCAGACGTGCACTCAAGGGCGCAAGCTGTTTGTCGATCCGACAGGCGACACAATGGTTGCCAACATCCGTATGCACCGCGTAGGCGAAGTCGACCGGCGTCGAGCCGGCAGGCAGTTCCATGAGGCGGCCTTTCGGTGTGAAGACGTAAATTTCATCCGGGAACAGGTCGACTTTCACGTGTTCTACGAATTCGATCGGTGAGCCTGCGTTCTTTTGCAGCTCAAGCAGGCTCTGAACCCATTGGCGCGCACGCTGGGTGCCGCTGGTCTGGTCACTTTCGCTCTTGTACAGCCAATGCGCGGCAATGCCGTGGTTGGCCATGGCTTCCATGTCTTCGGTGCGGATCTGAATCTCAATCGGCACCCCGTTCTGGCCAATCAAGGTCGTATGCAATGACTGATAACCGTTGGTTTTCGGGATGGCAATGTAATCTTTAAAGCGCCCAGGCACGGGTTTGTAGAGGCTGTGCATGGCGCCGAGGATGCGGTAACAGTCATCGATGGAGTCGGCCACGATACGGAAACCGTAGACGTCCATGATGTCGCTCAGCTTCTTCTGCTGATCGCGCATCTTGCAGTAAATACTATAGAGGTGTTTTTCACGCCCAAAGACGCGAGCGGAAATACCGCATTCGCCCAAGCGATTGCGAATGCTGCCGGAAATGTTTTCGACCATTTCGACCCGGTGACCGCGAGCGGACTTCACCGCATTGCGGATCATGTTCGAGCGCATCGGGTAAATGGCTTCGAAGCATAGGTCTTCCATCTCAACGCGCAGGCTATTCAGGCCCAGACGGTTGGCGATGGGGGAGTAGATATCTAGCGTTTCGCGTGCAATCCGGCGACGCTTTTCAGGCTTCAGAGAGCCCAGCGTGCGCAGGTTGTGTAACCGGTCCGCCAGTTTTACCAGAATCACCCGGATGTCTTTGGCCATGGCCATGGCCATCTTCTGGAAGTTCTCAGCTTGTTGTTGCTGCTTACTTTCAAAATCGATGTGGGTGAGCTTGGATACGCCGTCGACCAGGTCGGTCACGACATCGCCAAACTGAGCGGCAAGGGCGGCTTTGGGGACGCCAGTATCTTCAATAACGTCATGCAACATGGCGGCCATCAGACTCTGATGGTCAAGGTGCATCTCGGTGAGGATATTGGCGACAGCAAGAGGGTGGATGATGTAGGGCTCGCCGCTGCGGCGGCGTTGCCCTTCATGTGCCTGCTCTGCGTAATAGTAAGCCCGACAGACCTGTTTGATCTGGTTGTGACTCAGGTATTGGGTGAGTCGCTCGGATAACGCATCAATCGTAGGCACAGGTTCCTCTGGGGTGATGAATCAGAATTCTGGCTGACGTGCCTGAGCTTCAAACTCAGCGTTAGCACGGGCGGCTTCTTCTTGCGCGGCCATGGTCGCTGGAGTGACCAGGTCATCGGCGATTTCACGCAGAGCAACGACGGTTGGCTTGTCGTTCTCTTCAGCCACCAGTGGCTCAGAACCATCAACCTGCATCTGGCGGGCGCGCTTGGCAGCCAGCATTACGAGTTCAAAACGGTTATCGACGTTAGTCAGGCAATCTTCAACAGTTACGCGAGCCATGTTGGATCAATCCTAGAGTAAATACAGTGGAACCCTCTATTGTATTTGAATCCACCAATAAAGAAAGAGGGCGAGGCCCTCAGCTCAGCATTTTTTTCAGTGTCTCGGCGTGACGTACCCGTTGCGCGGCGAGGCGATGGCGGCGCGCAATGATGATGGCGCGCAGCTCTTCGAGGGTGTTGTTAAAGTTGTCGTTGATGATGAGGTAGTCGTATTCACCAAAGTGGCTCATCTCACTACGGGCATCGCGCATGCGACGCTGAATGATGTCTTCACTGTCCTGACCGCGATTCTTCAGGCGCTCTTCCAGTGCTTCGATGGACGGTGGAGCAATAAAAACGCTGACAGCATCGGGCATCAGGCGACGTACCTGTTCGGCACCTTGCCAGTCGATTTCGAGGATAACGTCGCGACCGGCCTCCAGTTCGGACTCAACCCAGCGCTGTGACGTTCCATAAAAGTTATCGAACACCTGAGCGTGTTCGAGAAAGGCGCTTTCATCGATCAGCTGGCGAAACGTTTCCTGTGCGACGAAGTGGTAGTCCTTGCCGTCGACCTCGCCCGGGCGCGGTGCGCGGGTGGTGTGCGATACCGATACCCCGATATGCCCGGTGGTATCCAGCAGGGCTTTCACCAGGCTGGTTTTGCCTGCGCCAGACGGCGCCGAGAAAATAAATAAGGTGCCGGTGAAGGTTTTACTCATGGGAAACGCCGCGTCAGTTTGCTGTGAATAAGCGATCAGTATACCTGACTCAGGCGCGCCATGCGTACATGCCCGAAGCTTTGCTTAATATGGTGGCGCTGAGGTGCTGGTCAGCAGCGCGCCCTGCTAGTCCGTAGCACACATGAAGAGGCAGGAGATGCTCTTCACGCGGGTGGCAATAGCGCGCATAGGGTGCCTCTGCCCAATGAACAAAGCGCTGCCGACGCTCGGCTTCGCTCAACGTCGGATTCAGGCAGGTGTCCTCTAACCAGTGTTGGAATTCAGCGTTGGCGTTCTGCATATCGGGGCTTTCGGGCATGAAAAACGCCCGCATGTTGTGAAAAGAAAATCCAGAACCAATGACCAGCAGACGCTTGTCGGCGGGGAGATTCGTAGTCACCGAACGTAAGACTTCTCCAATGCGTATATGCAGATCCGGATCGAGTCCTTCAATCAGTGATAGCTGAATACTGGGGATATCCGCATCGGGATACATCAGCTTTAGTGGCACATACAGGCCATGATCGTAGGGGCGGCCGGGATCGCTTTCGGCTTCTATGCCGGATTGTTTCAGTGCTGTGGTGATTTGTGTTGCCAGCTCCGGTGCGCCGGGAGATGGATATTGAATCTGGTAAGCCTCTGGCGGAAAGCCGCCGTAGTCATACACTATGCCGGGCTGCGCAGAGGAGGTCACGGTGGGACGGGAGGCCTCCCAATGCGCGCTGATGACGAGGATGGCGTCAGGTTTTGGCAGCGTGTTTGCTAACGACTCCAGCGTCGACACCATTTCCTGATGCCCGGGGTCACCGAGCAACGGCAGTGGGCCACCACCGTGGGAAATAAACAGCACGTCGGTATTTTTCATTTTCGGTTGTCTGGCGTCATTCATAGTCGTGTCTGTACTCAGAAATTGTCCGGACCGACGGGCACAATGCCGTTGGGATTGAGTGCTTTAATGGAGTAATAACCGGCCTTGATATGTTCAGGTTTTACCGTCTCCTGAATGCCATCGATTGCATAAATTCTGTGCAGGTAGGCATGCAAGGCGGTCATGTCTTTAAGCATATTGCGGTTGCATTTAAACAGCCCGTGATAAGCCAGGTCGAAGCGGATCAGAGTGACAAATAAGCGGATGTCGGTCTCGGTGATCTGGTTACCAAACAAATACGTGCGGCCATCACTTAAGCGTTGCTCAAGCATATCCAGTGTTGAAAACACCTGTTCATAGGCTTCTTCGTACGCTTTTTGCGTTGTGGCAAACCCCGCTTTATAAACACCGTTATTGAGTGCCTCGTACAGTTCGTCGTTGAGCGTGTCGATGTCGCGCTGTAATTCCTGCGGATATAAATCGGGCGTCTCTGAGGTATCTACGATCGCATCGAACGCGTGATTCAGCATACGTAAAATATCAGCGGATTCGTTGTTAACGATGGTGCGTGTTTTTTTGTCCCATAATACCGGGACGGTTGCTCGCCCGGTAAAGTTCGGCTCGGCGCGGGTGTAGATTTCATGCAGGTAAGTGGTGTCATTAAATGGGTCGGCCTCTGCGTCCTGAAAGCCACCAAGCTGCCAACCTTGATCCGTTAACTTTGGGTTCACTACGGTTACGCTGATCACATCGGTCAGGCCTTTCAATGCCAGTGCCATCAGGGTGCGGGATGCCCATGGGCAGATGTAGGCAACATAGAGATGATAGCGGCCTGCTTCTGCAGGGAATTCCGGGTCGCCGATCTGATGTCTGAACGAGGACTCCTGTCGAACGAAGCGACCGTCTTTGTCTTTACTTTGCACTGGCTGCCAGTCGGCTTGCCATTGTCCGTTCACTAACATAATTGCCTCCAATGAGTCGTGTCTGCCTCAAACATGCGGTGACTGTCTGAAATACGCATCGTAGATACGAGAATGGGTTATCAACCGTGAATCCGGGTAACAGGTGCGCCCTGAATGTCAGGGCGCGTTAAGAGTGTTTCAGGCGAAGGTGCTCGTGTTATTGCGCTGGCTCAGTTTTTCCGCGATCAATTGATCAACGGACAAGCTACCGGCGCCCTGAACTGCCAAAGCGATGCTGACTACGAATAACGTCAGTGCATATTCGTAGCCGTTATTCGCCATAAACAGACCGTTGCCAATATGAACACTGAAGGTCGCGACCAGCATAGTAAAGGCGGTCAGTAACGCGGCGGGGCGGGTCAGTACCCCCAGGGCGAGCGCCAGGCCCCCGAAGAACTCGGCACTGCCGGCCAGCAGTGCCATCAGAAAGCCCGGCTCTAAGCCAATGCTGGCCATCCACTGTCCGGTGCCCTCCAGGCCGTAACCGCCAAACCAACCAAAGAGTTTTTGCGCGCCGTGTGCGGCCAGAATAAGCCCTACGGGCACACGTAAGAGCAATGCTGAGAGTCCGGCGTGGGTAGAGAAAACAGGTTGTAAGTTCATTGTCAGGCCCTCCTTTGGGCGTCTTCATGTGTGTGCTTAATGTTGATGCGTCTACTGTAGGGCCTTCTCTCCCGTTGATTAACTGGGCTATTGTTGTCTTATTATCAATATTTTGTTGATAATTAGTGATTGGAGGCGGGCGATGTAGCCTTAGGAAGGTGTGAACGACATGCCTGAATCACTCATCAGGAGAGGCAACTTGGATAGAATTGACGCTATGCGTGCGGTGGTGGCTGTTGCCAGAGAAGGAAGCTTTACTCAAGCGGCCGACAAACTGGGCATGTCACCGCAATTAATCAGCAAATACGTGGGCCGCCTGGAAGAGCAAGTTGGGGTGCGTCTGCTCAATCGCACCACTCGCCGGGTGCATTTGACCGAAGCCGGCGAGCGTTACGTACAGCAAGCCCAGCAGGTGCTCTCCGACATTGAAGACATGGATAACCTCGCCGTGGATTTTCAGACCAAGACGCGGGGCTTATTGCGTATTACAGCGCCTGTGTCATTCGCGTGTCTGCACCTGGCTGAACCGCTGGTGGCTTTTCAGGCAGCTCACCCTGAGGTTGGTATTGATCTGCAATTGAATGACCGCAAGGTCGATATCATCAACGAAGGGTTTGATATCGCGCTACGTATTGGGCACCTGAAAGATTCATCGCTGGTGGCCAAAAAACTTACCTCGATACGATTGGCTTACTGTGCTTCGCCCGCTTATTTGCGTGATCACGGCGAGCCTGAATCAGAGCGCGAACTCACTCAGCATCGTTTTTTGCAATACAGCTATACCGAGGATGACCGCCATCGTTTGCTGGCCGTACAGCATACCAGTGGATTTACCTCCAATAATGGTGAGGTGCTGAATAACGCTGCGATTGCTGGAGCGGGCATTGTGCTACAACCAACGTTCATTTCTGGGGCGGCATTAGCCGATGGGCGTTTGCGGGAAATACTGAAAGAGGACGCGCCAGCGCCGATTGGTTTGTATGCCATGTATGCGCACCGGACGTTGCTGTCGAATAAGGTGCGCACCTTTATTGATTTTATGGACGAGTACTTTGGCGACGTACCCTATTGGGATCAGACGTCTTAGTTTACTGCCCAAATAACGTCGTTGAATAATTAATCGGCTACTCAATATTCTGAACTTGCTCGCGCATCTGCTCGATCAGTACTTTGAGATCGACGGCAATGCGGGTCAGGTCAGTACGCATGGCTTTAGAGGAAAGCGTGTTGGCCTCTCTGTTCAGCTCCTGCATCATAAAGTCGAGTCGTCGGCCTACTGGCTCGTCGCGTTCGAGAATACTGAGCACTTCGTTCAGATGAGTACGCAGGCGGTCGGTCTCTTCAGCGATGTCTGCTTTTTGCGCCAGCAGAATCATTTCTTGTTCCAGTCGTTCTGTGTCCGGGTTTTCCAACAGGTCGTGTAGTTTTTTCAGCAGATGCTCACGGTGCGCTGCGATGGCTTCGGGCATGATGTTGTCCGCTTGCTCTGACAGTGCCTGGCATTCGTCACAACGCTGACGGATGAGGGCGTCGAGTGCGGCACCTTCGCGTTCACGGGCGTGATTCAATTGCGCGAGGGCGTCGTTAAATACGGATAACACCTCGTCGTTTTGTACTTTCGTATCTGGTGTCTCGGCAACCAGTACGCCGGGCCACTGTAAGATTTTCAGTGCGTCCAGGGCGTTACCCGGGCCGGTAACTTGCTGCACCTGATCGACCGCTTGGGTTAACGCTTCAACCAGAGGTTGATTGACCTTAAGAGAGGCGTTTGCATCGTTGGCTTGATAACGCAGGCCTATTTCGATTTTTCCTCGATTCAGCTGTGCTTTCGCCAGCGTCCGTAAGTCATTTTCCAGCGCTTTAAATTCCTCCGGCAGGCGGAAGTGTAATTCCAGATAACGGCTGTTTAATGACTTTATTTCCCAGGTGCATTGGCCACCGTCGAATTGACGGGTGGTGCGTGCGAAGGCGGTCATACTTCGAATCATAACAAGCTCTGCTAAATGTTAAGGCTGGATGGGTAAGATGGTCTAAAAGTGTACCAGACTCGTGTATCGCTGTTCGCCATCGCCAAAGGTAAGTCACCGTGTGGAGAGGTTATTAAGCACTTCTTATCTGGTGTTTCTGGTTTGGTGTTGCTGGCCACGCGCTTTCTATATCGTATTTTTAACCAG
>JAYYHP010000218.1:0-28551 GCA_036148335.1 Pseudomonadota bacterium | reverse complement strand
TGACGCAATCCAATCCCAAGCCGCCATCCAAGAATACCAACGTGCTCCCATACTGCTAAGAAAAACATCGCCATTCGAGTATGAATGATACATCTTATACCATTCATTAATCAGACGATCTGGCATGTATACAATCAGCGATGTAACGATCAACACTAGAATTATCGAATAAAAAATAAACGACCTGGAGCTTCCACCGGAACTTCGTAGCAACATAAAAACCCCTACAAATAAAGAGAATATGAGTGCAATGAATACCGCCCGTGTCTGGGAAAACAGAACATATGAAAAATAAAAGATCGACATCAATAACGCAACGAAGAAAATGCGTTTATCGAACAAGTAAATTCTTTTAGAAAACACCGCAAAAGAAATAAAAAGAACACCATAAAGCAAACCCATATGCTGAGCGTTTTGCATATGGAAGTCCACACGTAGTCCAGCGAGACCACGCTCAATCGCTTCCCAACCTGCGCCCGTTGACCAAGGTATGAAAAATGCTCCTACATACATCAAAAACAACATTATGAATGCCGCAGCACTACCTCCTTTATTATTACAGAGATAATATGCAATCACCACAAACAGAAAGTGCCGACCGAGCTTATGTAAATCTACGTTTCCAGAATAATATATTGGCTCTTGAAAATGGCCTAGCCACCAACTTATCGCCACATATATAAGCACTACAAAAAACAACCAATAGGGAAAAATTTTTTTCTCTGACGAACGTGCAAGGAAAAATACAAGAACCACTACATAACTGAAGAACTGGATGTAACTCTCATAGAATTCCGGAAAAGGTATATTCATCAAAGAATATGCACCGAGACATAGCAATGCAAAACATCGATAATATACACTCTCTTCCAATTTAATTATTATATCATTCAAATCACACTTCCCAATAAATTCCACACAAGAAAAATAACACCAACACTACAATAAAAAAATATTTTATCAGGATAGGTAATCCAGTCGTTCCAGCACGTCATCCACCGTAATCAACGTCATCGCTCTGGCATCGTGCACACGCTCGTGCCAGCCAGCCTCAGCCACGGGTTTATTCAGGCACAGAGACACAGCCTCTGGATAGCGATTCACACATAGCTCCTCGCGAGCCTGATAGGGTCCAGATAACTCAGGCCGTGCTACCGCATAGAGCCCAATCACTGGCGTCCCCATGGCAACCGCAATATGAACTGGGCCGGTATCGGGTGCGATGAGGCAATCCACTTCGCCCATCAATGCCGTCATCTGACCGTAGCTGGTCTTTCCGACGAGATTCGTAACCTTATCCCCAACGGCGGCTTCGATAGCCGCTGCGATTTCCAGCTCATTCTTAGCTGGGCCACCCGTCAGTACAATCTGACAGCGATATCGATCAGTCAGCTGCTGAACGAGTTCAATATAGCGCTCGGTCGGCCAGGTACGCTCTGCCTTGCTGGCAGCCGGATTGATCGCGATCATTCGCTCAGTAAGACGCTGTTGCGCAGCCCACTGGCGGTCGTCATCCCCTACCGGCAAATCCCATCGATAATCATCGCGCTCAGGGGTGGGAACACCCAGAGCTCGGGCAAACCCCATGAATCCCTCAGCAAGATGTTCATCCCGATACGGTACTTGTTCAGACACAAAGCAACGATGCAGTTCGCGCCCTCGACGGGAGTCGAAACCAATTTTTCGTTTGGCACGAATAAACGGGAAAATAAGGTTAGCGCGCAAGCTGGCTTGCGCAGCAATCAGAACATCAAACGAGTAAGGCTTGAATCGCTGTCTAAGCGCCAGATAATCCGCAAGCCGCCTAGGCTTGTCGATGACAATGAAGTCCACACCGCTCAGGCCTTTGAGCATAGGCGCAACGGCGCTACTGGTAATCCAGGTGATCTTGCAGTCCGGCCACGCCTGCTGAATTGCCCGAATCGTGGGTATGGCCAACACGACGTCGCCTAAGGCGGACAGACGAAAAAAAGCAATGTGTTCTGGCGCAGACACCACAGACTCCAAGCGTTATAGGCAAGGCGCTATTCTGCCGCAGTGTGGTCAGTTTACAAGTTTCAGTTGAGATTCAATGCTCATCAGGTCCGGCACCATGGCAGTCACTCCGTCCAATGTGACCGCGACCTGATCCAACTCACCCATGCCCATGGCATTCACTTCCTGCAAATCCGCCTCGGTTACGTGCATCAAGCGTGGAATACCTTGCACCAGAATGGCAAAAAATGGCAAATCACCACGATCGGCATTAACGATAATAAAACGTGCATCGGGGTTCGGCGCAGGCGCAGCTAAACCGTTCAATAACTCGTAACACACCGCAGGGACCAAAGTGCCACGCCAGTCGAGACGCCCCAGCAGCCAATCGGTACTGGTATTGGTGGTGAGCAGGTGCGAAAACGGTACTACCTCTGCCACAGTGACGTTCGGCATCAGTAAGTGACGGTCCTTCAAGGGAACCAGAAGGCAGTCAATCTGATCCTGTTCGCTGACTGTCGCCGTGATTTGGGTGTCGCTCATAACTCTTATCCTGTGTCGTCAGGTCACGTTTTAATGTTTGCACCAGCTGTAAAGCCAACTGGTGAGTATCTCCAATGAAAGTTACCCGGCCACTGGCCATCGCACTTTCAGGCATAGACGCATTACCGCAAGTCGCTGGCGTCTGAACCCAGACCGGCGTTCCTTCAGGCAAGGCCATAATGGCTTCCGAGCCATCACTGCCCATACCGCTGAAAAGAATGCAGCCAAATCGTGTTTTCGCATGCCGCTGAGTCACCTCAATCACACCATCAATGGAGGGGCCGTACGGTCCTTCCCAGGCGCGATTAACCGGTACTGCCCGATCCAGCCCCACCAGATCAAACTGCTGAGTCACGGGCGCAATCAATACATCGCCGCTCGCGAGTACCATGTCGTCCTCAAGGTTACGCAAACGATAAGCAGAATGACGCCCAACGGCCTGACACAGCGCCTGCTCAAAGCGTTCATCAATGTGCTGGGCGTATACAAAGGCGACCGGTAAGCCTTCTGGCAGGGCATCCAGAAACCCTTTCACGGCTTCCGGGCCACCCAGCGAAGCACCCAATACCCAAATCTGTTCCGCCGGACGATCGGCGTATTCAGATAATTCAGGAGGCAGTGCGATTCGCGGGCGCGGTGCATGTTCAATTAACTCTGACGACACCGTCGCGGCTGGCGCCGGACTGTGGGTCAGATCCCGCAACTTGGTCAGTAACTTTTTTTCCCAGCGCATAAAGGTGGGAGAGTGACGATCAGGCGCGGGCTCCATGCCGACAAGCACAGGCACCTCGCCCACCAGCAAATTCAGAATACAGGCCTCGGTGGCCTCGTTGTCTTCCTGAGCAACAATCCAGACATCGGTGGCAATCTCGTCACTGTCGAGAAGCTCCAGACGCTCTGCACTGCTGCAAAAGACCACATCGAAGCCCAGACGCTGTATGGACTCTTTGAGTAGCTGGCGCTGCAATGCATCACAACACAGCACCGCTACCCGGGGCGAGCTCATTTAGCTGACCTCTTGAGCCAAAAATCGTTGGATGTTTTCAAGCAGCGCTTCTTCCTGGAATGGCTTACCCATGTACTCATTCACACCAATGCTCATCGCCCGCTCACGGTGTTTATCACCAGTTCGCGAGGTAATCATAATGATTGGCACATCCTGCAAGCGCGCATCGTGGCGCACCAGAGAAGCCACCTCAAAACCGTCCATACGAGGCATTTCAATATCCAACAACATGACGTCGGGTTTCTCGTCCTGCAACACCTCCATGGCGTGCATTCCATCCTTCGCGGTACTGACTTCAAAACCATGACGCTCCAGCAAGCGAGTCGTCACCTTACGCACGGTCACCGAGTCATCGACCACCAGTACTTTCGGCAACTGACGCTCCTGCTCGTGGCGAGCTTCAGCGGCTTTTTGCTCAATGGCGCGAGCCTGCTGGTATTCAAGACTGGTATGACTGCGGATCATGGCCGGCAGGTCGAGAATAATCACCACACTACCATCACCCAAAATCGTACCGCCGGAAATACCACGCACCCCAGAGAACTGCGGCCCAAGGCTTTTCACCACAATTTCACGCGAGCCCAACAGCGCATCCGCCTGCAGAGCAAATGGCACCTGTCCGCGCACTAACAGCAGTGGCAGCGGCATGGATTGCCCAGAAATCTTAGGCTGCAAGTGCTCATCCAGCATGGCGCCCAAATAGCCCAGCTGGTAATCACGCCCGGCGTAGTTAAAGGTACGCTCGCCTTCTGGCAAGTCATAAAGGTTCTGCAGCTCGGAAACCGACGCACGCACAATGCCCTGAATGTTGTTCAGAGGAACGGCGTAGAGGTCTTCGCCAATACGAACCATCAAGGCACGGTTCACCGATACCGTAAACGGCAGACGGATCTCAAACTCCGAGCCTGCGCCTTCTTCGGAGCGAATCTCAACACTACCGCCCATCTGTTTAATTTCGCTGCTGACCACGTCCATACCGACGCCACGGCCGGAGATCTGGGTGATCACTTCCGCCGTTGAGAAGCCGGGCTGCAGGATAAACTGGCGAATATCATGATCGCTCGGACGAACATCGTCATCGACCAGGCCACGCTCCTGCGCTTTGCGCAGCACGTTCTCAAGGTTGATACCTTGACCATCATCCCGTAGCGTCAGCACCACATCGCCACCGTCGCGGCGAATATCCAGCTCAATGTTGCCTTTCGCAGGCTTACCCGCGGCAGCACGTTGCTCGCCATGCTCGATACCATGGTCAACGGCATTACGAACCATATGCTCAAGCGGTGAAATCATGCGCTCAAGAATAGTACGGTCCATTTCACCGTCGGCGTTGTTCACACGCAGGTCCACCTGCTTGTCCAGCTCGAGGCTGACCTGACGCACAATACGACGCAGACGCGGCACCAGTCGCTGGAACGGCACCATGCGCGTTTTCATCAGGCCTTCTTGCAGTTCGGTATTTACCCGGCTCTGTTGCAGCAATAAGGTCTCAGCATCGCGGGTTTTCTGCGCCATGGTTTCGCGCAGATCAATCAAGTCAGACGCGGATTCCATCAGTGCTCGCGACAGCTGCTGCATGGCCGAATAACGGTCCATTTCTAGCGGGTCGAAATCTTCGTATTCGGGTCCGTGACGTTCCTGTCGGAACAAGACCTGAGCTTCGGTTTCCATATCCAGACGACGCAGCTGATCGCGCATACGATCCAGCGTCTGATCCATCTCACCTAAAGTGGTTGAGAAGTCACTGACCTGTTCTTCTAAACGACCACGTCCAATCGACGTTTCACCGGCCAGGTTCACCAGGTTATCGAGCAGATCGGCGGATACCTTCACCAGCTCAGCGGGCGCCTTGCGGGCCGCTGCTTTATCTACCACCTGCCCTGTGGCTGGAGCAGCGGGGGCGACCTTAGCTGGCAAGTCGGTCATCACACTGACGACCGAGGATTCTGGTTGCTCTGACGAGGCATGGTGCAGCGGCTCGTCAGACGCAGACTCGGTATTATCCGTCGTAACATCGAAGTGCTCAGGCGCTACCGCATCATCATTCTCAGATCCATATCCGGACTCATCCCCAGATCCAGCCGCTGACATCAACGCGTCATCGGTAGGTAATGCTGGGGTGTCGGACTCACTGGTCTCGCCATTAAGGTCGGTCGTCACCGGAGGCGCGATGTCATTCGCACTTTCAACCGTCAGGTCATCATCACCCAGAACCAGAACACCGTCCTGAGCCAATGCCGCTGACACCTTATCAACCTGTTGCTGCAATGCATTCTGGCGCTCACTCACATGAGCAAAGAAGGTGTCGTCGTAACGCGCATTACGGTCGAGCGACTTTTGAATATCACTCTCAAAGTGATGCGTAATGTCGCCAAGCTTTGTTAAACCCGCCAGACGGGCACCGCCTTTTAACGTATGCAATACACGCAGAATTTCATCCGGAGCCGCTCGTGAACTGGTGTCCGCACGCCAAGCCTCTACCGCATCGTCCAGAGACTCCAGTAATTCATTGGCTTCTTCCATAAAGATGCCAAGAATCTCGCGGTCACTTTCGTCGGCAGACTCCGACTGAACATCAGGCACCGGCGGAACAAAGGCAGACGCTTCTGAATCTTCGGTTACGACATCACCTTTCACATGCGCTTTCAGCGCTTCGATCAGGCTGGCGGCATCTTCCGGCACCTGTCCATCGCGCACCGCCTGCAACTGTGAGGCAAGGGCGTCGTGTGAACGGTGAATCAGCGGGAACGTAGCGTCGGTTCGCTCGATGACTCCGTCGTTCAGGCGCTCGTATAAGGTTTCCAACTCATGACACAGGTCGGACACTTCTGGCAGTTCTGCCATGCGTGCGCCACCTTTCATGGTGTGCAGCTCTCGCTGTAGCTCGGCCACCGGTAACAGATCGTCCGGGTTGCCTTCCCATTTTTGCAGAATGCCTTCGATGGCCTCTGAAATCTCCTCGGCTTCTTCGAGGAAGATCTCAAGGATCATGTCATCTTCCTGCTCATCGAGGTCGGTTTGCGTCGGCTGATTGAGGTCTACCGCCGTGCCTGGCTCGACCTCTGACCCAGTGTCTGCCTGAGTGTCACTGACTGACGGAGACTCATTGTCTGGCAGAGATTGAGCCGGCGACTGGCTATCGAGGTTCGAAGAAGTCAGCTCGTCGCTTACGGAAGTGACGTCCGATGCGTCGCTTGCCTGGTTCTCGTCCGCCAGCAGACTCTCGATAACATCAACCACCGGAAGCGCATCGATGAGCTCGGACTCTGCGACCTCTGTCGCATCAGAATCATCGACGTCCTCTGCACTGTACTCTTCATCTGTAGACGCTTCGACAGGCTCCTCTAACGACTCTTCTATCTGCTCCTCTACATGCTCGTCCGAAGAGACAGCCTCAGGGAACTGCCATTGACGCAGACGCTCGACCATCTCGGTCACGTCCGGTAGATCCTGACCGGCAGCCAGGAAATCCATCAGGTTAAGAAGTTCTTCATGTGCCTCGGCCGCCATACCGACCAAACCTTCATCCGGTGAAAGATGACGAGCACGGACATTCATGTAGAAAGTATAAAGCGCGGCAGATAAAGCCTCGACCCGACTCAGGCCGATACGACCGGCGGCCGCCGCGACGCTATCGAGATCGGCCGTGATTTCATCCAGCACGTCAGCGCGGTTCTCGGCTTGCCAGGTTTGTAGCAGCTCATCCGCTTCAATCAGCGAATCCATACCGGCTGCTAGGAAATGGGTAATGTCCTGCTGCGACGTAGGTGCGTTATCGCTGTCCTGATGCAGGTGCGACAGTTGAGCAATTTCAAGCTCACCTATGCGGGCAACGATGGCATCGCCCTGCGGCACATAAGGCAAGGTCGCCAGTGTCTCAAGGTTCAGGCAATCGCGAATCGCCGCACTGGCGATCATCAACAACTCACATAACTCGGGGGTATTCGGCTGCTGGTAACCACGCAGCTCTTTCACCAGTTTTTCCAGTGGTGAAGCGATGTCCGCCAGTGGCGCCAACTCCGCCATATGCGCACTGCCCTTCAGCGTGTGTAACGCACGTTGCAGCGGATCACTGATCGGATTGGTGTACGACTCCGCGCGGGATTCCGCAGCGAACTCATCAACCACCGCCAAATGCGACTCGGCTTCTGCGATAAAGACCTCAAGCAGACTCAGGCGGTCATCATCCTGATCGTCAGTCTGTTCATCGGACTGCGCATCACCTGAGTGCAGCTCGTCGAGCGTCAATTCTGGAATGGCATCATCCGCTTCATGCCCTTTAGAAAGCTCCGCTTCCAAGACCGGTAAGACGTCGATCGTGTCGTCATTCTCGAGCGTGTGTTCAGTCTCAGCCGCTAGTTCAGTTTCAGGCGCCTGCTCAATCTGAGTTGCATGCTCTGCTAAATCTACCGATGGCAGATCAGCGGGGGCTTCGCCCTGCGCCGTTGCATTGGCGTAGGCCTCCAGTGCAGCCACGTCGATCGACGCCGGACGGCGCAGACGGAAGTCTTCGACCAATCCCGGCAGCTGTGCATTCACCAGATGGACAAAATCAACCAGGTCGTCGGTGACTGGAATCGTATTATCCAGTACCCGGTTAAACATGTTTTCGACCGCCCAGGCCAGTTCACCCACGACGCTGGCACCAACCATACGGCCACTGCCTTTTAAGGTGTGGTAAGAACGGCGAACGGTGGTCAGCGCCTCTTGATCATCACGGTTGCCGACGTACTGCGGCCAGTATTCATCAAGGCACTCAATGACTTCTTCCGCTTCATCCAGAAAGACTTCGATGATTTCATCGTCAATCAGATCATCATCGCTGTCATCATTAGAGGTTGCGTCACTCGATCCACCCGAACCACTTGAATCACCAGAGGCACTCGAATCACCAGAGACATCCGGCTCCCCAGAAGCATCCGGGCTCTCAATGTCCAACACTGGAGCATCATCGGCCGAATGTTCAGCGTCCGTACTTTCTGTATCAGCGGAAATACTGTCCAGCTCGTTCGGTCCAGTCGCTAGCGGTTCCGGTGTCACCGCACCTGAGTCATCCAACCCAAGTGCCGTCGAGAAGCTGGTGACTTCAACGGATTCATCGCCAAACTCATCGGGCAGATCAATCGCACTGAGGTCTTCCTGATCGCCAGTAATCCCACAAGCTGTCATCAGTCGCGCCAGTGTATCTTCGGCCCGCTCAATGATGGCAACATCTACCCCTGCGGCTTGATCAGAGTAGCGCTCTAGATAGTACTCAATACCACTGAGCACTTCTGCCACCATGTCCATCACCCCCCATTCTGGGGCAGGGCGGTCGCCAAGCAGCGCTTCGTCGATAAAGCTCGATAAGTCAGACAGCAATACCGCGACCCGCGGTAGCGGAATCATGTTGAGAGAACCTTCGATGGTGTGCAGCAACTGCGGCACACCCTCAAGTTTGTCGGTTTCCCACTGATGAGCAATGTAAGACACCACAGCGTCTTTCACCTGCTCAAGCACGTTGCGGGCTTCACGCAGTACCGCACGCTGAGCATCCGACATCGCACTGTCTGTCGCATTACCCGTCATATTGCCATCGCGGATCATGCCGTTAAGAGTCGCTTCGACGTACAATAGCGCCCCGGCAATATCGAGCAACTCGGTATCGGCAGAGACCGCTTCATCGCGCCCCTGCAGAGCAACAATCATGCTCTCCTGTTCCTGCATGACCTTACGTGGCATGCCCAGACCGAGAATACCCATGGTATCGGCAATCTGGCGAATCGATAGGCGCGCATCTTCCAGCGCGGGAGAACGCTCGGCCGCGCCGCGAACAATCTGATCCAGACCTTCTTTAACGCCGGTAATTTCTTCCACCAGTGCCGTCAGAGCACCACTCATGGCGTCGGTATTGGCACCCATGGTCTGTTCTTCCATGACATCAGAATCAGGCAGCGCCTCATCCAGACGGAAACGCTTCTGTACCAGGCGAATGGCCTCACCACGGGCATCCGTACGCGCAACATAGAACAGCAGGTTTTTCAGTAATTCATCGGCAGGTGGGCGGTTAATCGCCGCAACGCCTTTGTCCAGATCCTGCTTCAGCAGCTGATCCAGTTGACGCAGCAGAACTTTGGCACTCTTTGGCAGCGCATCCTGCTTCGCCAACCACTCACTGAACGCCAGGGCAGGCAACCAGATGACACCCTGCGGCGTGCCACCCATGGTCTTATTCAGACGAGCAAATAATTTGTTGATGTAATGCTTTGCCAGCTCAGGATCCCTGTCCTGCAATAACTGCAACGTAGCGGTCTGCATCATCTGGCGGGTTTTGCGCAGCCACTGAGTGAAGTTCGGCTGACCGAACATCTGCTTCTGAGCATCATTTAACGGATGGTTATGCTCAACGTGCGGCGTAAATAACGAGGTTTCTGACAGGAAGTTCTCACCCCGGGTGGAACGTAATTCGTTCAGAATCGGCAGCAACACGACAGGCAGGTCACGGCGACCCACTTTCACGTGCTCAAGGTAATGAGGTAGCTGGATGATGGCTTGCATCAATACTTCCAGACCATCCTGTTCATTCGACAGACGGCCCTCAGTCAATGCCAGTGCAACGGCCTCCATCTCTTCGGCCAGCAAGGCTGCGCCGTAGAATTCGACCATCTGCAAGGTTCCGTGCACCTGGTGCAGATAACTCAGACAAAAGCGCAGTCGGCTCTTATCCTCCGGGTGTTCAACGTACGCTTCCAAGGCTTGTTGCGCCTGCAGCAGCGTTTCCTGAATCTCCCCTTTTACCCATTCCAGGGCGATGTAGTCCTGACTCATCGCCTTGCGCTCTCCCCTGTCGACGTGGATTGTTTACGAACGAAGGCCGTAACCTGTCCGCTATGCACTGGTTCAAGTAATGGATGCTGCCAATCAACCATTTCGCCCAAACCAATCACCAGCAAGCCTCCCGGGGCAAGCCGATGCGCCAATGCATCAAGAATTTCACGGCGCCGCCAGCGACGGAAATAAATCAAAACATTCTGGCAATAAATAACGTGTTGAGACTGCAGCGGACAGTGTTTCAGGTTGAGGATATTCACCTGACTGAAACAACAGCGCTTGCGTAATCCTGGGGTGATTTCAACCTGCTGAGAAGACAGCGGCTGAACGGCCCAGTTGTGATAATGAATTGGAATACGTTCCAGTGCGCGCAGTGGATAACGGCCACTACGGGCCTTGCGCAACACAATGGTTGATACGTCCGTGCCGGTCACTGAGTAGCTGAGGGTGTCTTCTACCAGAAGCTGCTCAGCAATCATCGCGAGGGTGTACACCTCTTCGCCAGACGAGCAACCCACGCTCCAGAACTCCAGCCCCTGATGCTCAGCTCTCAGACCCGGCAGCAGTTTCTTGACGTGTTCTTCGACCAGTTGCAGGGCGTCAGGATCACGGAAAAAACGCGTTTCCTGAACGGTCAAACGGTCTACTAAGGTAGCCCATTCCATCGCACCACTGGCGCCATGTAATACCTGATCGTAATAGGCCGCATAGTCTTTCAGACCCAGCTCCAGCATCCGTAGACCGAGGCTGGTCTGCAGGAAAGAACGACGTTGGGGAGGCAAAAACATCCCGGTACGTTCTTCCAGCAACGCCTGCCAGCGGCTGAACTGAACATCGTCCAGTTCAGGGACAGTACTGAGGCCGGTACGCAATGACTGACTCATGATTCAACCCTGCCGGGACAGGCGCGTCAGACCGCGCTCTGCTCGGTCTCGATGTCAGCTTCCACGTCCATGGTTTCTTCAACCAGGCCCGACGTTTCAGGCAGTTTGAAGCCCGCCACCGACTCACGCAGCATGTTGGCCATTTCCGCCAGATTACCAATCGATTTCGCCGTCGCCGTAGTACCGGCTGAGGTCTGAGAGGTAATTTCCTGAATCACGTTCATGGTGTTAGAAATGTGACCCGCAGACGACGCCTGCTGGCGTGCCGCGTTGGAAATGTTCTGAATCAGTTCTGCAAGGTTGTTCGATACCGTTTCAATCTCTTCCAGGGCCACACCCGCATCCTGTGCCAGGCGAGCACCACGTACCACCTCGGTGGTGGTCTGTTCCATCGAGATTACCGCTTCGTTGGTATCGTTCTGAATCGTTTTCACCAGCGCTTCAATCTGCTTGGTTGCCGCCGCTGAACGTTCTGCCAGTCGCTGTACTTCGTCCGCAACCACGGCGAAGCCTCGACCGGCGTCACCGGCCATCGATGCCTGAATCGCCGCGTTCAACGACAGAATGTTCGTCTGGTCAGCAATGTCGGTAATCAGAGAGATGATGTCACCAATTTCCTGTGACGATTCACCCAGACGCTTAATACGCTTCGAGGTTTCCTGAATCTGCTCACGGATGTTATCCATGCCGCTGATCGTTGACTGTACAACCTCGGCGCCTTTGTTTGCGATCGCAACCGCTCGCTCCGCAACCGCCGATGACTCAGAGGCGTTGGCCGATACCTGGTCAATGGATACCGCCATTTCGTTAATCGCCGCGGAGGCTCCAGCAATTTCCTGGGCCTGATGCTCGGACGCTTCTGCCAGATGCATCGCCGTCGCCTGCGTTTCCTGTGCCGCCGACGATACCTGTACCGCCGTGTCGTTAATCGACGACACCAGCACGCGCATCTGGTCGATGGCGAAGTTAATCGCGTCAGCAATCGCACCGGTAAAGTCTTCCGTTACCGTTGCCGATGCCGTCAGGTCACCGTCTGCAAGGTCAGCAATTTCATCCAGCAGACGCAGAATCGCCACCTGGTTCTGTTCGTTAGTTTGACGAGTGTCTTTTTCACGCTGCTGCGCTTCTTCTTCTCGAGAACGCACGTCGTCCTGCTCACGACGGAAGTAAAATACCAACAAGGCCAATGCGATGGCGGCCGCGCCGTAGCCCACCAGCTGGTACAAGCTACGCTCTTCGGCGTTGTTCTGAATGTCGTTGGTCAGACCAGACGTCTGCTCCAGCAGAACACGAGAGTTCTGGAAGATGTTGTCGGAGGCTTCACGAACCTGGAAGAGTTCAGGAGAGGTTTCCAGGATTTCATCCACCGAGCCCGATACGAATTCGAACAGCTCAGCGACTTCGGCCAGTGCGTAAACGGCTTCTTCGTTCGTTACCTGAGAAATGTTCATGGCAATATTGCCCTGAATCATACCGTTCAGTACCCGGCCAAACAGCGAGGCATCGCGACCAAACGCATCCGCCGCCATCACCGCGTCTTCACCACCGGCCAGTACTTTGTTCACCGAGCGAACAATACGCTCTGCTAACCATGACTGACGCTGGGCTACCGCCACCTGATCGGCTGGTGCACCGCTTTCCAGCAGAATGTCGACAATTTCATCGTATTCCACCTGCAACTGCGGGATGGTTTCAGCCAACAGTTCAGCAACTTCGTGAACGGAGAGGATAATTTCTTCGGAGCGGATAATCTGGTCAGCGTCGGCCTTTACCGAGTTCCAGGTTGCCTGTACGCCCGACGCAGCGGCTTCTTCCGCTGGCGCCAGATCGCTGGCTTCATCACCGGAGGTCAGGTAGCCCCAACGCTTATCAAAGTTGTCACGTGCCTGACGAAGCTGGGTAAATGCGTCCGCTTTACCGCCGGCCGCTTCCACCGCGTTTTTCGCCAGCTCCTGCGACAGAACGCGCAACTCACCGGAATGCTCCAGGTATTGCTCGTCCTTCATGGTCAGAATGTTGACCCAGATGGTGATACCAATGAATCCCAACAGGAACACAAACATCAACCCTACCAGGCTGACGTTGCTCTGCTTTCCTGCACTCGCTGTATGCTCACTCATGCCGTCCTCTCCAAAACTCGATGCATGCGTTGTTGACCCGGATGGGCCAGCCAATTTGTTATTATTTTCGATCCGTCGTCAGACCGCGATATTCATAAATTCCGGGGAGCGGATCAAACCGCCCAGATCCAGTGCTGCCCAGACCTTTCCATCCCGTTCAAATGCTTTGGTGGCGTAAGGCGCCAGCGCCTCCACCACGCCCGGTGCCGCTAGTTCACGGTCGACCGGAAAACTTTGCATACCCAATACGGCGTCTACCAATACGCCGGTCAGGTAGTCGTCTTGTTCAATCACCAGCACTCGCTGGCTACGCCAGTTACCCTTCGACGGTTGCCCTAACAGACCATTCAGATCCATCACGGACACCATACGACCACGCACATTGGCAATGCCCAACACCCAGTTTTTCACCCCGGGAACACGAGTCACTTTCGGTAACTGCAAAATCTCTACGACTTCGTTCATGTCGGCAACGAACTGATCACCCGCCAACATAAAGCCGATCCCTCGCCAGGCCGATACCGCCTCCACCTGTTGCGGCAAGGGTGCGGCAAACTGGCGACTGCGGTGCTCCATATCCCGGAGCAGAGCAAAGGCAGACATGGATTACTCCGTCTCTGGGGTCAGCAAGGCGCCAATTTCAGACAGCAGGCGTGCCTCTGACACAGGCTTAACCAGATAGCCCGACGCACCCTGGCGCTTGCCCCAGACGCGGTCGGTTTCCTGATCTTTGGTGGTCACAATGACCACGGGAATGTTCTTGGTTTCCGGACTACGAGTCAGCTGACGTGTGGCCTGAAAACCGTTCAGGCCCGGCATGACGATATCCATCAACACCAGATCCGGCAGCTCCTGACGAGCAACCGCGACGCCATCAGCGCCGTTTTCTGCATTAATGACTTCGTGACCGTTTTTTTCGAGGACAGAGCGAAACGCTTCAGTTTCAGTCGGTGAATCATCCACCACCAGAATGCGTGCCATGATTTACCCCTTATTTCGCGTGCTGTCGGATTGAACCGAGCAGCTCTTCTTTACTGAATGGTTTGGTCAGGTATTCATCAGAACCCACGATCCGCCCCTTCGCTTTGTCGAACAGGCCGTCTTTACTCGACAGCATGATGACTGGGGTAGTCTTGAACTTAGAGTTGTTCTTGATCAATGCACAGGTCTGATACCCGTCGAGACGAGGCATCATAATATCAACGAAGATGATGTCTGGATCCGAGTCGGCGATTTTAGCCAGGGCGTCAAAGCCATCCGTAGCGGTGATTACTTCACAGCCCACCTTTTTCAGCAGCGTTTCTGCCGTGCGGCGGATTGTCTTACTGTCGTCAATCACCATGACTTTTACATCTTGAAAATTATCGTCCATACGAGTGGCCTTCACCATCCAATATTCTGTTGTTGTTTTACTCTGTGTGGTCTGAAAGTTCTGTGACTGACCCCTCAGACCGGAACGAGCCCCCGCCGATCCGCTTGATGACACTGTGCTGACCGCCGTTTCCCCGGGGCATCCGGGACGTTACCGCTTTTGTATCACACTAATCCGGGGCTGGCCAGCAACCCCCAAGAGCAATGAAACACTTTGATCACCGTGAGATATGCGCTCGCCTTCGGGTATACTGCGCGCTCTCACCTGACAATCACGAGGGCGCAGCATGACCATCCGACTCGGTGTTGTAATGGACCCGATCCAGCACATCAGTTTCAAAAAAGACACCAGCCTGGCGTTATTAAACGCCGCGCAAGAGCGAGGCTGCGAACTGTGGTACATGGAACAAAGCGACCTGTCGATTCAGCAGGGTCGAGCCTACGGTCGCATGGCGCCATTAACTGTCGACATGAATCCCGAGCACTGGGCGGACGTCGGTGATTACCGCGACCAGCCGTTGGCGGAGTTGGATATCATCATCATGCGCAAAGACCCGCCGTTCGACAGCGAGTTTGTGTACAGCACCTACATTCTCGAACGTGCGGAACAAGAAGGCGTGTTAGTGGCCAACCGCCCTCAGAGCCTGCGTGACTGCAACGAGAAGATGTTTGCAACGGCTTTCCCCGACCTGATGTCACCGACACTGGTCACCCGTCGTGCCGATTTACTGAAAGCATTTCACGCCGAGCAAGGCGACGTGATTTTCAAGCCACTAGACGGCATGGGTGGCTCGTCGATTTTCCGCCTTAAAGAAGACGACCCGAACGTCAGCGTCATTATCGAGACCCTGACCAATCACGGCAGCCAGCAAATCATGGCGCAAAAGTTCATCCCGGCCATTACCGAGGGCGACAAACGCATCCTGATGATTGATGGCGAACCGGTGGCTTATGCACTGGCGCGTATTCCTGCCAAAGGTGAAACCCGTGGCAACCTCGCTGCCGGTGGCCGTGGTGAAACCCGCCCCTTAAGCGACGCTGACCGTAAGATTGCTGACATCGTCGGCCCGGAACTTAAGCGGCGCGGCCTCTATTTTGTTGGCCTGGACGTCATTGGCGACTGCTTAACCGAAATCAACGTCACCAGCCCCACCTGTGTACGTGAAATCTCACGCGACAGCGGCATCGACGTTGCCGGACAACTGATTGATCGTTTGTTGCAAATCCGCAGCAACGGTGTGGACAAATAACCACACCGGTAGCAGACTTGCCCCAAGATTTGAGCGTACCAAGAGAACCTGAAACACCATGACCGCCACCACTGTGTCCAGCAATGATCGCCTGATGTTTGCGCTGTTCATCGCGCTCATGGTGCATGCCATGGTGGTCCTGGGGATCAGCTTCAGCGCCGAAGATCCGCCGACCTTCAGCTCAACCCTAGAAGTCACGCTGGCCGGATATCGCAGTAATAAAGCCCCCGACGACGCTGATTTTCTAGCGCAGGAAAACCAACAGGGCAGCGGCACACTGGACGAGAAAAAGCTTCAGACAACCGACGTCGAAGCCGATTTTCACGCCAATGACATTCGTGAAAACGTTCAGGAAGAACAGCGACCGTCCGCGCCTAAGAAAGTCATTACCGAGCAGACACAACTGGTCTCCACCACGGCAAGCCCACGTAAAGTGGAGCAAACGCCACGAGAAGTGGAGCGAGCCCAGGACGTTCTGCCAGACGGTCCGCAACAAACGCTGCTGGAGCGTAGCCGTGAGATTGCAAGCCTTCAGGCAAAACTGGCCAGCGACCGTCAGCTATACGCTCGCATGCCACGCATTACACGCCTGACCGCCGCCTCGACCATGAAGGCCGCCGACGCTTACTACGTGAATAGCTGGCGCCGTAAAATCGAACAGATGGGCGCAATCAACTACCCGCAAGAAGCAGAAAACTGCTACGACAACTGTCGCCTGCGCTTATTAGTGTCCATCAATCCGGATGGCAGCCTGCATGATCTGGTGGTGCTGGAATCCTCTGGTCGCCGTGTCCTCGATGACGCTGCCATGCGCATCGTGCGTCTGGCCTCGCCCTTTGCGCCTTTTACCAATGAAATGCGACGCGACATGGATCGCCTTGAAATCATCCGGACCTGGCAATTCAAAGGTAACCGCTACCTGTCGGAATCCAATTAATGGAAACGCTTAACAGTCTGAAGAATCACTTGCTGATCGCGATGCCGTCATTAGAGGGCGACTTTTTTGGCGGTAGCATTACCTATTTGTGTGAGCACAATGCCGAAGGCGCCATGGGGCTGGTACTGAACAAGCCGTCAGACTTTTCATTTGCGGAAATCTGCGACCAACTGAACATTGCCCGCCGCGAGCACATCACTCCGTTGATTATGACTGGCGGCCCGGTGGGCCCGGATCAGGGCTTTGTGCTGCATCAGGAAAGCGGCAACTGGGGAGCGACCATGCACATTGACGAGAGCGCTCACCTGACCTCATCGCGCGATATCCTGCAAGCCATCGCTCAGGGCACCGGACCACAGAACTACGTTCTCGGACTGGGGTACGCGGGCTGGAGTGCCGGCCAACTGGATCAGGAATTGCGCGATAATTCCTGGCTGACCTTAGAAGCCACACCGGATCTGCTGTTTAACCTCGATCACCGCGATGTGTATCAGGTAGCGCTCAGTAAACTGGGCGTCAGCGCGGAATTTCTGAGCAGTGAGGCCGGTCATGCCTGAGACCATTCCAGACCGCATCCAACAATTGTTGGCGTTTGACTTTGGCACCAAGCGTATTGGCATCGCCACCGGACAACGCCTGACTAATGGCACGCAGGCCCTCTCTCCTATTGCCGCACGCGATGGTGTACCGGACTGGGGGCAACTGGAAAAAATCATTAACGAATGGCAGCCCGACGCTTTTGTCGTAGGCCTGCCATTAAACATGGATGGCAGCTCGTCAGACATGAGCCTGCGCGCGGCAAAATTCGCGCGCAAACTCGAAGGCCGCTTTCATAAACCGTCTTACACCCACGACGAACGCCTCAGCAGCTTTGAAGCGAAAGGCATCGTTATGCAAGAATCCGGGCATCAGGACTTTGGCGAACACTCCGTCGACGGACTCGCCGCCTGCCTGATTCTCGAAAGCTGGATGACCGAGCACCCGCGCTCAGGAGACCCCGAATGACTCTGCCGGACATAGAACAGACCTGCACCGAACTGACACAGCAGCTCATTGAGCTGATTGAACGCGAAGGCCTTGAAAACCCGTTACTGGTCGGCATTCGCACCGGCGGTGTCTGGGTGGCTGAACGCCTCAATGCAGCGCTGCCCGGCAACGACGACGTCGCCACACTGGACATCAGTTTTTACCGGGACGACTTTACCCGCCACGGCCTGCACCCCAAAGTACAGGGGTCCGAACTGCCGGACAGCATTGAAGACCGCCCGGTAATCCTGATCGACGACGTCATCATGAGCGGCCGAACCATACGCGCGGCCATGAATGAGCTGTTCGACTACGGTCGCCCGGCCAGCATTCATCTGGTGTGTTTACTGGACATTGGCCGCCGCGAGCTGCCGATTCAGCCCGATCTCTGTGGCGCCAAACTGACTCTAAACGACGGCCAGCTGGTGAAGCTGACTGGCCCGACTCCGCTGGAACTGACCCTCGCCTGAAACAGGACGCGACCATGACTTACGACCCCGCCAAAGTACAACTGACCGACGATGGCCGCCTGAAACACTTCCTGACCACCGAAGGGCTCAGCCGTGAATTACTCACGGAAATTCTCGATACGGCGGATTCCTTTATCAGCACTCAGGAACGTGCGGTAAAAACCGTGCCTCTGCTGCGCGGCAAAACCGTCGTAAACCTGTTTTTCGAAAACAGCACGCGTACCCGCTCGACCTTTGAGCTGGCCGCCAAACGTTTATCGGCCGACATTCTTAACCTCGACATTGCCCGCTCGGCAACCTCCAAAGGGGAAACCCTGATGGACACCTTGTGGAATCTCGAGGCCATGTACAGCGATATGTTTGTGGTGCGCCACGCAGACTCCGGAGCCGCGCACTTTATTGCCGAGCACGTGACCCCCAACGTGGCCATCATTAACGCCGGTGACGGTCGTCACGCACACCCGACTCAGGCCATGCTCGACATGCTGACTATCCGTCGTCACAAAGGCAGCATCGAAGGCAAAATCGTCGCCATCGTGGGCGACATCCTGCACTCGCGAGTCGCTCGCTCACAGATTCACGCCTTGCGCACGTTAGGCGCCGCCGAAGTACGAGTCATTGGCCCGGGCACATTGTTACCCCGCGACATCGAAAGCATGGGTGCGGTGCCTCACTACGACATGAAACAAGGCCTTGCGGACTGTGATGTCGTCATCATGCTGCGTCTGCAAAAAGAACGTATGCAAAATGCGTTGCTGCCGTCAGAAGGTGAGTTTTTCAAACTGTACGGTCTCACCGAAGAGAAACTGGCGTACGCCAAACCCGACGCCATCGTGATGCACCCGGGGCCAATTAACCGCGGCGTTGAAATCGAATCCGCCGTTGCCGACGGCCCGCATTCCGTCATTCTCAACCAAGTGAGTTACGGCATTGCCGTGCGAATGGCCGTGATGGCCATGGCCATGAGCGGTCAGCAAACCCCAACGGAGGAACCAGCCTGATGACTATCCTGCACATTCAACGGGCTCGCGTAATAGATCCCTCTCAATCCCTCGATACCGTCACTGACGTCTGGGTTCGCGATGGCCACCTTCAAGCATTCTCAGCACCGCCTGCAGACGTGACCGCCGATACGGTCATTGATGCCGAGGGGCAATGGCTGCTGCCTGCACTGGTCGATCTCGGCGGTCACTTGCCAGAACCGGGTTACAGCCAGAAAGGCAGCATCGACAGCGAAACCCGCGCCGCAGCGCTCGGTGGCTTCTCCCACCTGTGCAGCCTGCCGGACACTAAGCCGGTAGCGGACACCTCCGCCGTTATTAAACTCATTCAGGAAAAAGCGCTGCGCGCTGGTCACGCCCGCGTATTGCCATTGGGAGCCATGACTCAAGGACTCGAAGGCGAGCAACTGGCCAGCATGGTCACATTGCAAGAAGCCGGTGCGGTGGCCATGAGCAATGCCCGCCAGCCTATCCGCGACAGCTATGTGCTGCGTCGCCTGATGGAATACGCGGCCACCTACGATATTGCCTTATTCCTGAACGCCAACGACCTCAGCCTGGCTCAGGGCGGCTGCATGCACGAAGGCCCAGTGGCCACCCGCATGGGCCTGTCGGGCATTCCAGAAACGGCCGAAACCATTGCTCTGGCGCAGTTACTGCTGCTCATTGAACAAACTGGCGTGCGTGCTCATATCAGCCAGATCAGCTGTCGCCGTAGCCTGAGCATGCTGGCTCAGGCCCGCGAAGGGGGCTTGCGCGTTACCGCCGATACGCCGCTGGCAAACCTGCTGTACACCGACGCTGCCGTCACGGGGTACAACAGCCTCTACAATGTGCAGCCGCCGTTGCGCAGTGAGCAAGATCGCGAGGCACTGCGTGCCGCCGTCGGCGAAGGACTGCTGGCCATCAGCTCCAACCACCGTCCACACGAAATTGCCGCCAAGAAAGCACCGTTTGCGGATGCCGATGCCGGCATGAGCCAGTACGACGGTTTCTTGCCTATGGTGATGTCATTACTTGAACAAAGCGACCTGACCGCCAGCCAGCTGATTCAGGCGACTTCCGTACTGCCTGCACACGTAGTCGGATTGCCGGGCGGCTTACGTCCGGGTCAGGCTTTCCATGCCACGCTGTTCAACCCGCAAGCAACGACAGACCTGTCATCAGCACGCATGGCATCGCGTGGTCACAACCATCCGTTCCTGAATCAGTCATTAGCCGGCGCCGTAACCGCGACCTTTGCGGACGGTCTCGCCATCGCCTGACGCTCAATCGCTAGTCACTAACAAGACAACCGACCAAGCAACAAGCAAAGCCGCCCGGGGCATCTATACTCAGCCAGATGACCCCGGCAATTTCTCTCCCGGACAGTGGCACGCTTGATCGATGGCGCCAGAGTTTTCTGTCTTTGAACGCTCAACGCCTGCAAGCGGCCCGGGATCAACTTTCACACCGCCAGCAGGCCGTTCTCGATGCGCTGCCTGCGCTGCTGCACGTCAACAGTACCCGTTTGCCCGGCTTTGTTACGCCCGATACCCCCTGCGGCATCCACGGCTTTCAACCGGGCAAAGCAGAACACAGCGCCCTGCATCAGGTGGCTCGCGGCATCGCCCTGCCCAAAGACCCCGGCCAACGTTGTATCGAGGGCGTCTTCCTGATGGGCAGCCTCGGCAGCATTGCGCAATCACGGCAGAGTGACCTCGATGTCTGGCTCTGCCACGATGAATCGCTCTCCGACACTCAGGTAGAACAGCTGCAGGAGAAGTGTCAGCGCATCGAACAATGGGCCGAGACGCAAAGTACCGAGCTGCACTTTTTTGTGATGAATCTGCGGGACTTCCGTCAGGGACAGAGCCGCTCCGCCGAAGGCGAAGACTGCGGCAGCACTCAGCAACTGCTGCTGCTTGATGAGTTTTATCGCAGCGGCCTGTGGTTAGCGGGCAAAACCCCGCAATGGTGGGTGCTGCCCAATGAGTACGAGAATCAGGCAGAAGCCACCTGGGCGAGTCTGGTTGACCATGGGCTGATCGACGTACGCCAATGGCTGGATGTCGGTTGGCTACCAACGATTCCCGCCGGCGAGTTCGTCGGTGCTGGCCTGTGGCAGCTCAACAAGGGCCTGAGTTCGCCCTACAAATCTCTGCTAAAACTGCTGCTGTGCTGCGAATACGCCAGCCACTATCCCAACATCCGCCCCTTGGCCTGGGATCTGAAAACTCGCGTGCATCAGGACGATGTTGATCCCGCACACACCGATGCCTACCTGTTGATGCTGGAACGTCTTGAGGCCTACGCCAGCCCGGAAAACCGCGATCTGATGCGACGCGCGTTTTACATAAAAACCGGCATTCGCCTGACGCAGCTGCACGTCAGTAAGCAAGGCCAGTGGCGTACTCTGGCCTTACGTGCCTTGGTGCAGCAATGGGAATGGTCGCAGGCCACCCTGATGCACCTTGATGAACGCAAACACTGGTCACCGGCCGACGTGATGAAAGAACGTGCTGCATTGGTGACCCTGATGTTGCAAAGCTATCGTACGCTGGCCGCCTTCAGCGACGAGCACGTCGATGCAGTGCACATTCAACCCGATGACCTGACCCTATTAGGGAATCGCCTGTACGCGGCTTTCCGCCCCACGCCGGGAAAAATTGCCGAGATCAATCCCGGTATCCGCAACGACATGGAAGAGGCCAAGCTCACGCTCAATCTGGTTCGCGATCGCTGGCAGCTGATTCCCGGCGCCTGGCGTCCCGGAGAGAGCTATACCGCTCTGACCCAATCCGCGTCCTTGATGGAAGTCCTGTTATTTGCACGCCGCAACGGCCTGCTGACTCGTCACACCCACGTTGCTCTGTATCCGACATACAACCCTGTGAGCCAGTATGAACTGCGGGCACTGCTGCATGACGTACTGGCGATCACCCCTTTACCGCCACCACCGGACGCTTTCCGGCGGGACGCTCACACACTGGCGTGGCATGTGTTTATCAATCCCGGTGTGAACCCACAGCACGCGCTGTCACGTCGGGGCATGCAGAAAATCAGTAATCGCGATGATGCCCTCGGGTTTGGCTCAGGTAAGGAAAACCTGGTGCACAGCATTGAATTGCTGACCATCAATAGCTGGGGCGAGTGGCAGGTCACTCATTATCAGGGAGACGAGGCCATGCACGATGCCCTGATGCAGATACTCAGTCATCGCCGTCACCTGCATCGCCATCCGTGGCCAAGTTACGCCGTGCACTGTCACTGTCAGGTGCGGGCGGCGGCCATCTACCAGCGTGTTCATCGGCTTCTGGAAGACGTCACGGCGCACATGAGCGCACCGCATCCACCGCCCTATCTGCTGCAGACCGGCGAGCGTTTTTATCTGCTGGAATATCGTAAAGGCGACATGATCAGTCATCGCGCGGCCGATCATGCGGCCTTGATCGCTCTGTTAGCGCGCCCACGACGACGTTTTCGCCGCTGGGGGCTGGATGCTCACGCCCTACCAGTCAGCCCGCTGCGGTGCATTCTCAGTGAAGCTCGCGGTGGTGAGTGGCACGTCTGGTATTGGCGCCAGCCACAACGCACGTACGTTTATGTCATGGACCACTGCGGCGCCCTGAGCTATCACCCCACGGCCAATACCGACATCCGTGCCGCGCTGGTGCCCTTGCTGCGCTTTCTCCGCCAACTGAACCAGCGCTGGAGCGAGGATCATCAACGTCCAGCCTGGCCTCTGGTACTGTCCGAATTACAAAGTGACCCGGAAACCGGCGCCTTCAATAGTGCGCCGCGACGCTTACCGCAAGAAGCGCAAGTCGCCCCAAGTCTACATCTGCGTGCCCACTGCACCGATCACGGGCCGGTGACCTTTGAATTTGATCAGGACCGGCTATCCACGGCAGAACTCGGTGCCGAGGCGTTTCGTCGCACCCGCGATGCCGTCATACAGGCGCGTCCGGCGCCCGCCGACCAACCGGTCTGGCTCAGTGATCTGACCGTCAATGGCAACCAACAGCTGGTGCACCATCTGCACCTGCGCCAACGCCTCGAACACCTGCTGAATCATCCGCCGGAAAGCGGCTCGAGCGAGCGCAGACAACCCGCACAATAGCCCGTATAATGCCGGCATTCTGCGGGAGATACCGATGCCAAACAGCTTGATCACTGGATTGTTTCTGATAGCAATCAGCGTCCTGACCGTCACTGGGTGTGGCCAGAAAGGGCCACTGTATCTGCCAACCACCGAACAACAAGAATCACGGTAATTTTATGTCTGTATTTACTTACCAGAACGGCAGCCTGCACGCCGAAAACGTTTCTCTGGCCGCACTGGCAGAAACCCATGGCACACCGCTGTACGTATACTCGCGCAGCGCGTTTGAGCAAGCCTATCAGGCCTACACCGATGCCTTAGGTGACTGGCCGCATCTGGTGTGTTTTGCAGTCAAGACCAACTCCAACCTCGGCGTGCTGAACACGCTGGCGCGCTTGGGTGCTGGCTTCGACATCGTCAGCATCGGCGAATTAGAGCGTGTGATTGCCGCCGGTGGTGATCCAACGCGAGCCGTATTCTCTGGCGTCGGTAAACAAGCGCACGAAATGCGCCGTGCACTGGAAGTCGGTGTACACTGCTTTAACGTTGAGTCCGAAGCCGAGCTGGAGCGCCTCAGTGCTGTGGCCAGCGACATGGGCGTGACCGCGCCAGTATCGCTGCGCGTTAACCCAGACGTTGACGCACAGACACACCCTTACATCTCCACCGGTCTGAAAGACAACAAGTTCGGTATCGACATTAACGATGCCGTGCGCGTATACGAAAAAGCGGCGACACTGCCGGGCCTGAACGTCATTGGCGTTGACTGCCACATTGGCAGCCAGCTGACTGAAATCGCCCCCTTCTTAGACGCTCTGGATCGCGTACTGGCACTGGTCGATGAACTGGCCGGACGCGGCATCACCATTGAGCACCTCGACCTCGGTGGTGGCTTAGGCGTGCAGTACCGTGACGAACAGCCAGCGACACCAGCCGAATACATTGCCGCCGTGAAAGAGCGCCTCGGCGACCGTACCTTCAAGCTGATCTTTGAGCCGGGTCGCTCAATCGCCGCCAACGCTGGGGTATTCCTGACTCAGGTCGAATTCCTGAAGCTGAACGATCACAAGAATTTTGCCATCATCGACGGCGCCATGAATGATCTGATCCGCCCAGCGCTGTACAGCGCCTGGCAGGCCATCGTGCCCGTCAGCGAAAGTTCAGACGAGCCAGAGCGTGTCTACGATCTGGTTGGCCCTGTGTGCGAAACCGGTGACTTCCTGGGTAAAGACCGCGCCCTGCGCATTACTCAAGGCGATTTACTGGCCGTGATGTCTGCCGGTGCCTACGGTTTTGTCATGGCATCCAACTACAACAGCCGTGGTCGTCCAGCCGAAATTATGGTCGATGGCGATCAGGCTCATGTGGTTCGTGAACGTGAAACCGTTGAGTCTCTGTTCGCTGGCGAACACCGTCTGCCCGGGTAACTCTGAATGCTGCTGAAATTCACCAAAATGCATGGCATCGGCAATGACTTTGTCGTCGTTGACCTGATCACACAGCACGCCAACATTCGTCCTGAGCGCGTGGCCGAACTGGCCGACCGCAACATGGGCATTGGCTTTGATCAGCTACTGATTGTTGAACGCCCGAGCCGCCCTGACGTGGATTTCAGGTATCGCATTTTCAATGCCGATGGCAGCGAAGTAGAAAACTGCGGCAATGGGGCACGTTGTTTCGCCCGTTTCGTGGTTGACCATAACCTGACCGGTAAGCGCGACATCCGCGTTGAAACGGCGAATGGTCTGATGGAGCTGCACCTGACCGACGACCAGCAAGTAGTGGTCGATATGGGGCAGCCAATCCTGACCCCGGCCGAGATTCCGTTTAAGGCCAATGCCTTTGCCACCGAATACACCATTGATGTCGACGGTGTTGGCATCGTGAATCTGGGTGCGGTGTCGATGGGTAACCCTCATGCCGTGGTGCGCGTCGATGACATTGATACCGCGCCGGTGGAGACCTGGGGTCCTGCCATCGAAAGCTGCGCCTCGTTTCCGAATAAAGTGAACGTCGGCTTTATGCAGGTCGTGAACGAACATCACGTGCGCCTGCGCGTGTTTGAACGCGGTTCTGGCGAAACTCTGGCCTGTGGCACCGGCGCCTGTGCGGCTGTCGTTTCCGGACAACTGCGCGGCTGGCTTGGTCAGGGCGTAAAAGTCTCTTTGCCGGGCGGCGATCTCTTTATTGATTGGGATGGCGAAGGTACAGTAAAAATGACCGGCCCGGCTGAGCGGGTATTTGAAGGAAAGATCAACCTCTGACGGGATCACAGTAACTATGAGCCAGACACCGAGACTGACCGAAGCCGACGTCATCGCCTACCTTGAAGATCACTCTGAGTTTTTCATTGGCAAAGATGAATTACTGGCCGGCATGCGCATCCCGCACAACAGCGGCTCCGCCACCAGCCTGGTCGAGCGTCAGCTGGCGGTACACCGCGAGCGTAACGTCGAACTGCGTCAGCGCCTGTCAGACCTGCTGGAAAATGCCCGACGCAATGACCAGCTGTTTGAGAAAAGTAAACGTCTGGTACTGGCATTGATTGAAGCCAGTAGCTGGATTGATGTGCAGGCCGCCCTGGACGACTCCTTGCGCAAAGAATTTTCCGTCGACGCCTGGGCTATGCTGCACTTTACCGAACGCCAGTTAGAAGCGCCTCTGATCGCCATTCATAGCAGCGAAGTACAGCGTTCAGTACACCGCCTGTTTAAAGGACACCGCGCGATTTGTGGCCAACTGCCAGCGGCAGACATTGCGCAACTGCTGGGAGTGGATGAATCCCCTTGTCGCTCAGTCGCCGCCGCGCATATTCGTGGTAAAGATAACCTCGGCATCCTGACCGTCGCCAGTGAAGATCCGGGCTACTACCGCAGCTCAGTAGATACGCTGTTCCTCGACTTTATTGCCGATGTACTGGCCCTGCGCCTGCCACAGATTCCGGTCAGTTAAGCGTGCCCGTCACCTTACTGAGCTTTGACCTGGACCATACGCTCTGGGACCCAACGGCCTCTCTGATCAATGCTGAGCAGGCCATGCTCGACTGGATTGCCACCCACTCTCCGGTGACCGCCGACTTTTATCCCGCAGATAAGCTGCGCGAATATCAGCAGTGGGTCGCACAGTCGTACCCTGAGTTACGTGGAAAAGTATCTGAGCTCCGATTTCAGACATTACGCCGGGTCTTTCTGCAATCCGGTCATGACTCTGAGCAAGCCGTCGAGCTGGCGCGCGGTGCCTTTGGCGCCTTTTTCACGGCACGAAGCCAGGGGCTGGAGTTATTTGAAAATGTCGCGGAGGTGATGGCCGAACTGGCGCAACGCTACACGCTGATTGCCATCAGCAACGGCAACGCCGATCTGTCACTGGCTGGGCACGAGCATTTATTCAGTGCGCATTACAAAGCGGATGATTTCGAGGCACCCAAACCGGCCCCGGACATGTTTATCAGCGCGCTTAAAGCACACAATGTGACGGCGGACCAGGTGATTCATATCGGTGATCATCCGCAACAGGACATTCAGGCAGCTGCCGAACTGGGAATCAAAACCTGTTGGTTTAACGACAAACAAGCAGAGTGGCCACTGGACACCTGCCAGCCCCATGCCGAATTCAGTCACTGGTCGCAATTGGCTCAGTGCCTGGCGTCACTGGACGACCCGGCTCAATCAGGTAGTTGAGCGCAATCTGTTCAAAGTAACCACCGGCCTGTACTTTGCGGCCGTCCGGCTCTCCGATGCCGGCGGTAATAGCCAGCAGGTTCACGGCCAGACGCTGCCCGCTTAACACTTCAAGATCCATGGTGAGATCACGCTCAACCTGATACCAGCGACGAGCCTGCTGGTCAGGTGTGGATACCACCCACACATACTCAGTGTCAGACAGTGACTGACGCACGTCGCGATTGAGTGCCGGATTCCAGACATAGTGCACGCGATACTCGCGCTCACTGTCGACGTCCTGCAACGCCACGCTCACACGCATTAGCGCGCTATCCGCCCCCTCGTTCAGATCGTCCAACGACCAGCCCCAGGACAACAGGGGCACGCGCCCTTCAGGGATGGTGGTCGCTGGAGTCACGACATCTTCGGCATCTGAGGCAGGAGCATCTGTCGTCAGGCTACTGAAGCTGCTACTGGAAAGTAAGGCGCGCCCCATACGGGTCTCCAGGCGCACAATCTCACCTTTAAGCACATCGTATTGGGCTTCAATATCACAGTGGCGACAGTCCGTTTGCCAGTCACTCAGACTAGACGCATCAAGCAGCACCTCGGCCTCAGCGCGGTGCGATAGCAACCAGAGAACGGCAACCACGATCAGAGCGAACGCGGCAGGAATGGCGTGTAAACGACGACGTTGTTTGCGGGAAAGTGTGGCCATAGCGCTGCTTCCATGCATTATGTTGAGTAGGTACAACCTGATTAAAGCGTAGCAGCTGTTTACTCGTTAACCAGTCGCTCCTCGACTCTGGCCTGATTTCCTCCCTGAATCAGGCCACTTTTAACCTCTGTAGGGCGTCAGATCGGGCGACTGCCGTAACTGGTCTGAGGCTTGCGTGGGGGATCCGCCATGACGTTGTCATCGACCTGCTGAATGCTGCCACCGCGAGCAAGAAACGCAGCCACGTCGGCGGCCATGGATTCGCGCAGGGCGTTGCGTGCCGCTTCTGAACCCGTAACCTCATCATCTGGGATGCTGGCCTGTGCGCTTTCGCTGTTGTCACTATCAGACGATGCCTCGAGAGAGTCGTCTTCCTGCGTGTTGCCGTCCTCGTGTTCGGCGTATTCTTCGTCGTGCATGTCTTCATGCTCTGCCATGAAAAACTCCTTATCAATTCAGGATCAGATTAGACGGGAATACTTATAGACAAGCCCCAAGGAGTCGCCAGCCGCCGTCACCAACCGTTACAATTTTTCATTCAGAGCCAGAAATCAGACATGCGAGCGTCGATTCGCTGTCCATTGCATCGACGAACAAAGATTCAGTCATTATCGCGGTGACACAAATATTTCACCGTTGTACGTGGCAGGGAACCACGCTCAAACACCAGAAAACTGACCTCTGAACGTGTGATT
>JAYYHP010000217.1:0-4261 GCA_036148335.1 Pseudomonadota bacterium | reverse complement strand
TATACTGACTTCAGTGTAGTTACGAAATCGAGATATTGCTGTGCGGGAAAAACAAGCGCTGACAACAGGTGAGGTCGCCAAATACTGTGGGGTAAATTTCCGCACAGTGATCCGTTGGATCGAGCGTGGCCACTTAGACGCCTACAAGCTGCCGGGTCGCGGTGACAATCGCATTCCGGTCGAAAGCTTCGTCGACTTTCTTAACAACAACAACATGCCAGTGCCGGAGGAGCTCGATACGGGCGGCCACAAGCTGGTGTTGCTGGCAGATGTTGATGAAGTCTCCACTGAGATTGCGGCTTGCGTGAGACGCGCGGGTTGGGATCTTCTGGTTACTCAGGACCCGGTGCATTTCGGGTTTCTGATCAGCCAGAATCAACCGGCGGCCATTGCGGTTACGCATGCGGAGTACGAGGAATCGGTGAAACGGATTCTTCGCGACGCCGACAGTAAAGACATTCTGTGTGTCTCCATCTCAAGGACGGATGACGGCCCACAAGGACTGCACGAGGGCTGGTTGCACCTGCGTTGGCCTGTCGATCAGCAGCAGTTCATTTTACAGCTCACCAGTAACGTCGCGGCCTGATTCACAGCGTCACGACGATTCTGTTCCCGAGATCAGATCTTCGATGTCGGGAAGACTTCACCCAATAGGATAGACACGGATGCCGGACCACGCTTTTTGGGTCATGGTCATTGGACTGAGTGCTGTCATTGCCGTTCTGGTAGCCAAGATGCGTTTCCAGCATCTGCTGTTAAAAGAAACGACGATGCAGCAGGCGTCTGTGGCCGTGCTGGCAAATCATGCCCCTTCACTGACCTTACATGTACGTGCCGATCTCACTGTTCTTGATGTGTATGGTCGACTGGACGCGCTTGTGTCACCCGCGCAGGGCGATTCTCTGACGACCTGGCTGACCCAGGCACATACTCAGTCCCATACCAATACTCATACCAAGGCCCAGGCCACTGAATCGGATACATCCGATCGTCACGTCAATCTTCAACCTCACATACAAGCCGCTGAACGCTTGAATGCCTTGGTTCAGCGCGTGTGTCTCGGTGAAGCTGCGAGCGAAGTTGAGAGAGAAACTGCGAGTGAGCTAGAAAGTGAGATCGAAAAAGAGATCGCAAGAGAGATTAATCACACGCAGGAAAAAAGCGTCACGCCGCAGTGCGAGCAGATAGAAATTGCCTCGTCTCGGCAAATGCCATCTTGTGTTCTTGAGGTCCGTGCCACCCAACACCCAGACGATCAGGGTTCGTTGATTTTAACCCTGACGGACATCACACAGGCGCATAACGAACGCCTGCGGCTGCAAAATGCACTGCAACGAGCGGAGTCCGTCAGTGGTGCCAAAGGGCGATTTTTGGCCAGTGTCAGTCATGAAATCCGCACGCCGCTCAATGCCATGCAGGGCATGCTGACGTTACTTGCCGACTCCAGTCTTAACCCTCGCCAGCGCAGCCAGCTGAATACCTTGCAGCAATCTGCCGATCATATGCTGGCCATTGTGAATGATGTCTTGGATCTGTCGAAAATTGAATCAGGTCGACTGACCTTGCATCAGGAGCGGATTGATCTGCACGCGTTAGCACAGCGCGTGGTCGGCATGGTGCAGGCGCGAGCCGCAGAAAAGCGTTTGCCGCTGCAGGTGTTTATTGAGGACACATTGCCTGTGTGGGGCCAGGGTGACCCGTTACGCATTACCCAAATACTGATTAATCTGCTGAATAACGCCATTAAATTCACCGAGCAGGGCCATGTGACCTTGTCGTTGTCAGCCAGTGCGAAGGGCGTTTGTTTCAAGGTGGAAGATACGGGTATCGGTATTCCTGAGAGCATGGCGCAATGCCTGTTTGAAGAGTATCAATGTGGCGATGAAGATGACTTACGCCGCATGGGCGGTACAGGACTTGGGCTGAATATCTGCCGTCGCCTGACCCAGGCCATGGGCGGTCAGATTGGGGTCACGAGTCAGACCGGCCAAGGGTCGGCATTTTGGGTTGAGTTGCCTCTGCTGCTGGCAGACGCTGAGGAAGCGGTTAACAAAGCGCTCGATCGTAGCGATATGACAGGCAACGGATTGAATATCGATGCCGACAAGCCGGACACGAGGGTTGCCCAACACTCATCCGATGACTCCCCCGGACGTGGTCATGCGCTCTGGGTTGCCGACAGCTATGCCGTGAACCGCACATTGGTCATCAGTCTGGCCGAGCGGCTGGGCCTCGAGACGCGCAGCTTTGATCGCTTAAGAGATCTTAATCGTGCGTTGGAGTCGGGTGTACCCGCGCTGCTTGTGATGTCGCGGCGTTTCTTTGATGCCCCTGACATGGTCGATAACCGTACTCGTCTATTGGAGCGCGCGGATGTCACCGTGTTGGTGAGCTGCGATGAATCCAATGCCGACGGCTGGCAGGCACCGCCTGAGGTCGGTTATTCCTGGGCCTGGCCTGTTGATCACCGGGCGTTAACGGAGACCCTCCGTCGTTTGCTGATGATTCAGCAGAGCCGTGCGGCGGTATCGACTTTGCCGCTGACGCAGGTTCGTCAGGACGGTTCGCATTTGTCCGATGCCCCTGAGTCAGCAACGGGGCATCAGGCTGGCCATCAAGCTACAACCAGTGGGATCAGCACCTGGGAGTCCAATGACACTGAGCGCACCCCGAATGTGATGCTGGTGGAGGATAATCCGGTTAATCGCAAAGTGTTGCAGAAATTACTGGAAAGCTACGGTTGTCATGTGACGGCGCTGGACGACGGTGCAGCCGTTATGGGGGCGCTGGAAGTACAGTATCCGGATCTGATCATTATGGATCGTTACATGCCGATTCTCGATGGCATCACAGTCACCCGTCAGCTGCATGCCCATCCCAGTTATTCGAACATTCCCGTGATTGCCCTGTCGGGGGAAACGGACCCGCGTCAGCAGGCCATTTTCATTGAAGCTGGGGCACAGGATTATTTGCTGAAACCTGTGCGCCCAGAGGAATTGAAGGCCTTAGTTCAGCGCCTTAAAGCAGGGCATTTCCGTAAGGAATAAAGCGGTTGTCGGTCAGTGCTTTCAGTGCACGTGTGGTGTCTTTGTCGGGTTTACGTCCCTGAGATTTCAGATAACGGAATACGTGAATCGCAGGATTGCGTGCACCGCTTTCGAATCCACTCAGCGTCATTTCGGCACGGGTGTAAAAGAACGCAATACTCAGGAGTTGATCATCCGTCAGGTCGGCGCAGACCTGTGTCCAGGCCGCTTCCGTCTCATTTAACCATTGCAATGCCGCTTGTTTCAGATCTTCAGGGGCCTGTGCCGGGGCATCCGCATGGGCGATGAGCTGCGCCAGTGCGGTGGCGGATAGTTTGGTATTCTGTGCCTGCGCGTCAGAGTTTTCAGGTTCCCATTGGCCTATCATTGATTGTCAGCTCCTGAACTGAAGGTGCGGAAAATGTAAGTGCGCCACATGACTCGCTTGATTCGTTGCATATCAAGATAGTTGGACCGAGCGCTGTGGTCGGATACTCTAGATTCGACAGTATACGCCGATGCAGGCGCTAATGCAGATTGATAGCGCGATCAACACTCTAGGACAACATCGCGCTATAACAACGCGGGACTACAACGCGAGACAAGATTCGTGAGCAACAGGATGCCAGACAAGGACTCTCACTCAGATACTCATACAGACTCAGGTTCGGACTCTCGCTATGAGGCTCACTCTCAGATAGACACGACTGCTAGTGCCGGTATCAAAGATGCTGGTGAGGCACAGCCTTGTACGGATCAGTATTCCGACATCCGCCCCTACACCGACGCTGAGGTAACGGCAGTGCTTGAGCGCCTAGGGCAGTCGCAAAATCTGCATCAAGCCTTGGTTGGTTATCGTTACCCGCGACTGCCTACATGGATGAAAGGCTTGAGCAGTCGGGTGTTGGGTTGGCAGCTGCGTCGCCATTTTGCTCCGGTTACCACGGTGGCAGCGTTTCAGGACTGGCTTGGTCAATGGGTTCATCATCTGGTGACCAGCACCACGGCGCAGCTGGAAATTCATGGCCTTGAGCATCTGACCAAAGGCCACCCTTACCTATGGTTATCGAATCATCGTGATATTGCGATGGACCCGACCCTCGTGAATTACGCCCTGATGACTCAGGCCTGGCCAACGGCTCATATCGCCATCGGTGACAATCTGCTACAGAACCCCATTCTGGCGGATCTGATGCGGTTGAATAAGAGTTTTATTGTGAAACGTTCTGCGGCCA
>JAYYHP010000216.1:0-3695 GCA_036148335.1 Pseudomonadota bacterium | reverse complement strand
ACGCCGATGAGTTTGATGTGGATTGGAAAACCATTCCCAACGAACCCTATTTTGCGGCGGTCGATACTCATGGCCAGATTGATTTAGCCCAGGTCGCCGCGCTGGCAGACTGTGAGGTTGATGAAATCTACCGACTCAACCCACAGTACAACCGCTGGGCTACCCACCCCGACGGCCCCCATCAGGTGCTCGTGCCGATTGAAAAAGCCGAACAGTTTGCCGCAGCATTAGCCGCACTGCCTGATGAACAGCGCGTTCAGTGGCAACGCCATCAGGTGACCAACGGCGACAGCCTGCTGTCACTGGCCCGTCGTTATCAAACTACGGCCGATGTGATCCGTAGTGTAAACGAGTTAAATGGCAACACCATTTACGCCGGCCAGACCCTGTTAATTCCGTCAGCCCGCGAAGGCGGCAGCGAGTACTCTCTGAGTGTCAGCCAACGCCTGATCAAACGCCAACAAGCTACAAAGCCGAAGCGCTCACAGAAAGTCGAGTATCAGGTACAGCAAGGCGACAGTTTCTGGACCATTGCACGCAAACACGACACCACTGTGAGCAAACTGACACGCTGGAACAGCATGGCTCCGGGCGACCCACTTCAGATTGGCCAGACCCTGACCATCTGGTCACAAGTACCGAAAAGCAGTGGCCGCGAAGTAGTGCGTAAAGTGAATTACGAAGTACGAAAAGGCGACTCCCTGTCGAGCATCGGCAGTCGCTTTAAGGTGGCGGTGCGCGACATTCAACGCTGGAATGCCTCGCGCTTACGCGCCAAATACCTTAAGCCCGGGCAATTACTCACCTTATATGTGGACGTAACGCGGTAATGTACTCCGGCAGCCGCGTACGGAAACGCCTGCATCGCACCCAAGCGCTGAGTCTCCTGATATGCTGGACGATCACGGTCGTGCTATTCATCGCCTCGTTAGGCACAACGACAACCGCACTGGCCAACGAAGGATTTGCTAACGAGGGGCTTTCTGGCCGTGGTTTAGCGCCCAAGTATGAGCCCAGCCCGCTCACCGACAGTGCAATGCTGCAAACCATGGGCAGAATCACAGAGCCTTTTCTTAATTACGAATCGGCCCCGTTTGAATTACGCCAGCCAGCCCCAACACCACTGCCGCAATCTGCCCCGATCAACGGGACATTTACGACCCTGGTGCGCAATATTCCACCGGATTGGCGACGCTTTGGCCCGCATACCACGCATGCCATGAGCGAGGTCATCAGTGACCTTTTCGTTCCCTTAGCACTCACCCCAGACGGCGCGGCCAAACAACCCGCTCTGGCGTCTATCTGGCAGGATGATCCCGACAATCATCGGATTGTATTCCGCATCGATAATCGCGCCGTCTGGTCCGATGGTGTGCCTGTTACTGCCTCTGACCTGGTCCACACGCTCTTTTACTTAACCGACGCCACGCACGGCACGTTTTATCAGGCACACTGGTTATCCGAAGTACTCACAGGCATCACCGTCTTTGCCCCTCAGCTGTTTGCGTTGCATTACCCAGCCACCTATTCCGAGGCGCCGAGCGCCCTGTTTGATATACGCCCGTCGCCAGCACATCACGATCTGACCTCAAATAGCCCCGGCCCGGTAACAGGCCCCTACGCGCCCAAAAGCCTGACCGACAACGAACTTCAGCTCGTGCGACTCACCCCGTGGTGGGGCAATCAGATACCAGCGTTTCGTAACCGCTTCCATTTGCAGCAGATTCGCTACCGTCGAGCCAATACCGCAGGCTTCCGCGACTTCGCCACGGGCGCGGTGGATTGCATTGACCAAAGCAGTCGCGACGCCTCCCCGGGGCGTTGGGCCAACGGGCTCAGCGACCGTTATCGCATCGTGCCCATCCGACTAGCCTATCGTCATCCGCCTGGCGTTACAGTGGTGTTTCCTGCGACCACCGACGATGACACCATTCGCGCAACCCAGCAGCACCTACTCGCCCCACAAGAAGTGGATGCGCCATGGATCACGATTGATTACCCGGCCATTCCTGAATTCGCCTGGATGTCCGCCAGTGAGGTAGGTCAGCCACTAACGACGTCGGCCCTGCACAATCGGCTTCGTACCGGTCACTTCCAGGCCGCCCTTCTGACACATCAGGTCCGGGAACTGCCGGAGCTGCGCTTTGCCCGCAGCAACATGCAGCTGGAGCCATTCCGGCTTGCTGCCCTATATGACATTCCCTATCATCACTACGCGTGCTGGTCGTGGGTCACCTTGCCCTCGCCGAGCGCACGTGGCGACCAGCGTCTTAGTCCCACGGACTTAACCGAAGGCGGACGTATTGGCCTGGACCTCCGAGCCAAAGCGCGCATATTGAATTCACCGGAGCGGCCGAACGGAGAGCTGCCCGAGCCGGTTTACTACCCGGCAAACTAACTGTCACAGGAGCATACCGTGGGACTTCTCAGCGGAAAAAAAGCACTGATCGTTGGCGTTGCCAGCAAACACTCCATCGCATACGCCATTGCCGACGCCTTTCATCGTGAAGGTGCTGAACTGGCCTTCACCTATCAAGGTGAGAAGCTCGGCGAGCGCGTAAAAAAGATGGCCGCCGAATGGGAATCTGATTTGTGTTTTCCGTGCGACGTTGCCTCAGATGATGAAATTGCTCAGGTATTCACCGACCTGAAAAACCACTGGGATGGCATCGACATCGTGATTCATTCGGTGGGCTTCGCACCGGCCGAGGAACTGGATGGCGATTACCTGAACGTCACGTCCCGTGAAGGTTTCCGTATTGCCCATGACATCAGTGCCTACAGCTTTGTGGCATTGGCCAAAGCCGCCCAGCCGATGCTGGAAGGTCGCAATGGCGCCTTACTGACCCTGACCTACCATGGCTCGCAGCAGACGCTGCCGAACTACAACGTCATGGGACTGGCGAAGGCCTCTCTGGAAGCCTCGGTACGCTATCTGGCAGGCTCTCTGGGCCCACAAGGAATTCGTGTTAACTCGGTCTCCGCCGGGCCAATCAAAACGCTGGCTGCCTCTGGCATTAAGAGCTTCCGCAAGATGCTGAAGAAGAACGCAGAACGCGCGCCGTTAAAACGCAACATTACCGCCGCCGAAGTGGCCAACACCGCCGTTTTTCTATGCTCGGATATGGCATCTGGTGTGACTGCTCAGAATGTCTATGTTGATGGCGGTTTCAATACCTGTGCCATGAGTCTGGACGAGATGGCCGACTGATACTAGGCCCTGCTGTCTCCTTCAGATCACCTGAACATCGCGGGCAGCGTCGCCTAGTACATCGTTCGGCACGTTCTCCAATCAAGGCAAGTGGGCTAGGCAGAAAGCAGAACGAAACTACAGAACACCAAGCAATAAAAAAGGCAGCGAAATCGCTGCCTTTTTCATGTCCGGACAATACCTTACTCGATGGTGGTATTCGCCTTAGACCATGCCTGGTAACTGACCATGTCGTTACGCGCGGTCTGATTACGCAGCTGTGATGCCAACTCATCCGTCGCCGCCATGTCTTTCCATGACTTACGATCAATGTTGTCGACCTTAACCACGGTGTAACCCTCTGGGGACGATACCACCGCACTGGCATCCTGAGCCAGAGCGAACGCCTTCTGGTGCGCCGCACGTGGAGCATCAGACGCCTGACGTACCGTAGCAACGACTCGAGACCAAGTAGCAGCGCTGTCATCACCAGCAACAATTTCTT
>JAYYHP010000215.1:0-23238 GCA_036148335.1 Pseudomonadota bacterium | reverse complement strand
TGGTGCCGGCACCAAGAGTCGAACTCGGGACCTACTGATTACAAGTCAGTTGCTCTACCAACTGAGCTATACCGGCTAAGTGGGCGGAGATATTACTGATGCTGCCCACACTCGTCAACCACTTTTTCTTTGTTTTTCCGTCGCTTAGCATTTGTTTTTCTGCCGTCCAGCAAAGGCGGCACATTGGTCATAAAAATGTCACAATACCGTCCTCGAAAAGACCCTACACTTGAGGCCCGCAATGAGCGCAAAGCGCATTCTTGTCGCCGATGACGAACCCGCTATTTGTGAACTGATCTGCACCAGTCTCGAAATGGCCGGTTTCCAGACCATTAAAGCGGCCAACGGCCAATTTGCTTTGCAGCTCATCGTCAATGAACAGCCGGATCTTGTTGTACTGGATTGGATGATGCCCATGATGTCGGGGCTGGAGCTGACAGCCCGCCTGAAACGTGACGAACGAACCCAGGATGTTCCCGTCATTCTCCTCACCGCCCGTGCCGATGAAGACGACAAAGTCCGCGGTTTAGAAAGTGGTGCCGACGACTATATCGTGAAACCCTTTTCACCGCGTGAACTGGTCGCCCGAGTCAAAGCCGTGTTACGGCGCGCAGCCCCAAGCTCAGCAGAGAGCGTACTCGAGGCTGGTAACCTGACCTGCCACCCCGGTGAGCAGCAAGCCCGTATCCATGATGAAGTCATTGCCCTCGGCCCGAAAGAATATCGCCTGCTGGAGTTTTTCGTAAAACACCCCAACCGGGTGTTTTCGCGCGATCAGCTGATCGATAAAGTCTGGGGCGGCAACGTCTACATTGATGAACGTACGGTCGATGTGCATATCCGACGTTTACGCAAAGCCATGTCCATCGATAACCACGAACGTATGATTCAAACCGTTCGCGGGAGCGGCTATCGTTTCTCTGCAGACAGCTAATGTGAGGTAACGCTTTTGCATCAGGGTGCACTACAACGCGAAATTCTGCGTACCGCCGTCATTACCGGCGCTGGCGTGGCCATTGGTTGGTCGGTGGATCAGACCTTGTATGGTGTTTTAGCCGGCCTGACGGCGGCTCAGATCGTCAGTATCCGCAGCGCCAACACACTGTATCGTTGGAGCTATCGCAAAGGGCAGCCCCCTCAGGACAGTGGTTTGATTGGCTATGCCGCCGACCGTCTGATCCGACGCGAGAAATCCCTGAAAGGGCGCCTGTTAAACCAGGCTAAAGTGCTGCAACGATATAATCAGGGCATTGAAGCCTTAAACGACGGTGTCGTCATTCTCGACAGCGCTGGCCATATCACGACCTTTAATGGCGCGGCTCTGCGCATGCTGCGCTTACGCAAAGACGATAAAGGCCAGCACATCACTCACCTGATTCGTGCACCCCAGTTTGTACGCTACTTTAATAAAGGCGATTTCCTCGAACCGCTGCAATTTGATCTGCGCTTACTGAGCCTGCAGGTACAGATTACTGAGTTTGGCGTCGACCAGAAAATCATGATTGTGCGCGACGTGACCGAGCGTAAACGGGTGGAAACCATGCGGCAGAACTTTATTGCCGATGTGTCTCACGAATTGCGCACACCGCTCACGGTGATCAATGGTTATCTGGAGATGTTCCGGGATATGGATGTCCCGGCCCCGCTGGCCAAAGCGCTCGCGCAAATGGACCAGCAATCAGGACGCATGACGAATCTGGTCAACGACCTCATTCAGTTATCCAAATTAGAAAGCGCCAGTACGGAACGTGACGGTGAGCAATTTGATCTGATGGCCCTATGTCAACAGGTCGCCTCCGAAATGGCCGGCTATCGCGACGGCGCGGATATTCACGTGAGCGGTCCTGCACAATGCCATATCGAAGGTTTCCAGAGTGAGTTGCACTCCGCCCTGACCAACCTGGTCACTAACGCCATTAAATACAGTGATAACCAACGTGTCACAATATCGTTGGAACGCCGTCCGGAAGGGCTGGAAGTGGCAGTGACGGATATCGGCCCGGGCATTGCGCCGCACCATCTCTCTCGCCTGACGGAACGTTTTTATCGTGTGGATGAATCACGAGAGTCAGAAGTGGGCGGATCTGGCCTGGGCCTGGCCATCGTTAAACACGCCCTGGAACACCATGATACCGAGCTCGACATCCGCTCTGAGCAAGGCCGTGGCAGTTGTTTTTCCTTTATCCTGCCTGAATTTCGCTTGGCCTGAATCATGAGGCCATTGCGGCCTCTTTAAGCCAACACCCAGCACGCCAATTCCTCATAAGCGAACGTCTCATACGCCAACACCACAAACGGCGACCGATCTGATCAACGTTATAATCGGGCATAAAAAAAGCGCCCAATGGGCGCTTTCTTAGCTCGTTAGCATCACGCTGTGTGATGCCATGGCTGCATCAGAATTTGTATTCTACGCCAGCACCGAACTTCTGACCGCCAGCAACGCCGTCTACGTCTACATCAGTTGCGTAAACGAAGGCTTTCGCTTTCTTAGCCAGTTTGTAGTCAGCACCCAGAGTAATCTGAGTGGTGTTTTCAAATACGATATCAGACGCTGCGAACTGACCTTTCAGAGTCACATTGCTGCTTACTTTTGCTTTCGCAGACACCATGAAGCCGTCAGCAGACGTGCCGTTGTCATCTTCAGATTCCCACAGAGCACCCAGCTGTACGCCGTCCAGGTTGAACTGACCAACAACGCGAACTACGTCAACGCCAGTGCCTTCAACGTCGATGTCGTAAGCGGCCGCTACGTATACCTGATCCTGAGTGAATGCAGCAGACATAGACTGTGCGTTCGCTTCGCCTTCTGCGTCACCGTTAATGTGATCAAAGGTCAGCACCAGACCGCTCAGGCTTGGAGACTGGTAACGAACTACGTCAGTCACGCGGTTTTCGCTGTTGGTCACGTAGTTTTTGATGTCGCCTTCCAGATCACCAAATACGTCCACTTTTTTCTGTGATGCTTTCAGTGCAGTATCAAAGAAACCAGCCTGGACCTTACCGAAGTCGCCTTTCGCGCCCACGAAGGTGTTACGCATTTTGAATGCATCGCCGTCGCCATCAACGTCGATCTGGTATTCCGCCTGGTAGATCGCCGTGATGTCATCGTTGATGGCCATATCGCCTTTCAGACCCAGACGCGATGCGTTTGAGTTCAGCTCGCTGAAGCTTTCGCCGTTTTCGATCTGTTCGAATTCCTGAGAAACGTTAAATTTACCGTAGAAAGTCGGTACTTTGATCTCAACAGTTTCTGCTTGTGCGAAGGTTGCGGCTGATGCCATGGCAACAAAAAGGGCTGTCTTTTTCATTCTCTTCATCCGTTCCGGTGTGTGTGAGCCAAAATCACTATGGCTGTTCGTCTCGTCTGCAGTCTTGATTGCTACAGGATGGTGACGATTATGTTTCGGATATATGACAGTAATGTGACAAACCATCATATTGGTGAAATATTACCGTCACAATTCACGATGACGGACAAATCACTTGGTCAGACAGGAGTATAGAGGGGATTTTCTGGCCCGCCAGAAGAAGGGTGTATTAGATACAGGGCCTTATAAAGACAAGACAAGAGAGATAACAGCCGGTGCAAAGCACACCGGCCGTCGACCGCATAAAGATCAGTCGTCTTTATGAGCGGTTTCTTCGATTTCTGTCAGAGAGCTGTGACGAACGTCAGCGCCGCTCACCAGGTAAATCACCTGTTCAGAAATGTTACGTGCGTGGTCACCGATACGCTCAACGGCGCGCAGAATCCAGAGGATATTGATGGCCTGACCGATCGAGCGTGGATCTTCCATCATGTAAGTGATCAATTCACGCAGCGCCGACGCGTACTGCTTATCTACCAGTTTATCGGTACGCACTACCTCTACCGCGCCATCAACGTCATGGCGGGCAAATGCATCCAGGGCACCCGAAATCATTTTAACGACTTCTTCACCCATGTAGCGGATCGCCTGCTGACAGAACTGCGGGTTTTTCGTGTCGGTCACTTCCAGTGTGTGAATCGCAATCTTGCTCGCTTCATCACCGATACGCTCAAGGTCACGCACAACACGAGAGACGGCCAAAACCATACGCAGGTCAGACGCTGCCGGCTGACGACGCACCAGAATCTGGGTGCACTCGTTATCAATGGTGACTTCGGCTTTGTCGACGTCGTCTTCACGGCGGATAACGTCATCGGCTAATTGCGTGTCACCATTACAGATCGCCTGAATTGCATTGTTTACCTGACGCTCGACCAGGCCACCCATGCTCATCATGTGATTGCGGATGGCTTCCAGGTCCGCATTGAACTGACCCGAAATATGTTGGTTAAAGTTCATTTCCATCGTACTACCCCTTAGCCGAAGCGGCCGGTAATGTAGGCTTCAGTTAACTGATGCTCTGGCGTTGTAAATACCTTATCGGTCGCATTCACTTCAATCAACTGACCGAGGTGGAAGTACGCCGTGCGCTGAGACACTCGAGCGGCCTGCTGCATAGAGTGTGTCACGATGGCAATAGTGTAGTTCTCGCGCAGCTCGTCAATCAGCTCTTCAATTTTAGCAGTGGCAATCGGGTCCAGTGCAGAACACGGCTCATCCATCAGAATCACTTCTGGATCGACCGCAATGGTGCGGGCAATACACAGACGCTGCTGCTGGCCACCGGACAAACCAGTGCCCGGCGCGTGCAGACGATCTTTTACTTCGTTCCAGAGACCGGCACGCTGCAGACTCTTTTCCACGATTTCATCGAGATCCACGCGTGACGACGCCAGACCGTGAATACGAGGGCCGTAAGCGATGTTGTCGTAGATGGATTTCGGGAACGGGTTTGGCTTCTGGAACACCATGCCCACCGTCGCACGCAGTGGCACAACGTCGACACGTGGGTGGTAGATATCGTCGCCGTCCAACAGGATTTCACCGGTGACGTTACAGATATCGATGGTGTCGTTCATCCGGTTCAGACAACGCAGGAAGGTCGACTTACCACAGCCCGATGGGCCGATCAGTGCGATCACTTCGTTTTTACGAATGTCGAGACTGACGTTGTAGATGGCTTGTTTCTCGCCGTAGTACACACAAACGTCACGCGCGCTCAGTTTTGCGCCTTCGCTTAAAGGTGTGCCGACCGTTTTATGATTTTCAATAATGCTCATGAGATTATCCGATGATTCTTTGGTTGTAGCCTGTTACCAACGACGCTCAAGACGGCGACGCAGCATAACGGCGGCAGTATTCATAATAATCAGGAAGCCCAGCAGCACCATAATGGCGCCAGAAGTGCGTTCGGTGAAGGCGCGTTCCGGACTGTCAGACCAGAGGAAAATCTGGACCGGCAGGACCGTCGATGGATCGCTGATAAAGGATGGCACATCCACCACGAAGGCAATCATACCAATCATCAGCAGCGGCGCCGTTTCACCCAGTGCCTGAGCCATACCAATAATGGTACCGGTCAACATGCCCGGCAGAGCCAGTGGCAATACGTGGTGAAAGACCGTCTGCATCTTCGAGGCACCCAAGCCCAACGCCGCTTCACGAATCGACGGCGGTACCGCCTTAATGGCCGCACGGCCGGAGATAATAATGGTCGGTAGCGTCATCAGCGTCAGTACCAGACCGCCGACCAGCGGGGTCGAACGTGACACACCAAAGATATTGATAAAGATCGCCAGACCCAGCAGACCGAAGGTAATGGAAGGCACCGCCGCGAGGTTGTTGATGTTGATTTCAACAATTTCAGTCAGACGGTTTTTAGGCGCGAATTCCTCGAGATAAATCGCTGCGGCCACACCAATCGGGAAGGACAGCAGGAAGGTCACCAGCAAGGTCAGGAAAGTACCGGTAATCGCACCGCGAATACCCGCCAGCTCAGGCTCTCGGGAATCGCCATTTACGAAGAAGGTGGTATTGAAGCGCGTATGCAGTGCACCGCTATCAACCCAGGTATTCAGCCACGACAGCTGCTTTTCTGACAGACGCGTGCTTTCTGGGTTGTCACGATCGTGCTTAAACCATTGGTCGACGTCATCGTCCATGATCAGGTCGATGGTAATGGTCTCACCGATCAGTTCTGGATCGTCCAGCACCACACCCTGCAACTGCCAGCCGGCACCCGCAGAAATCATGGAGTACAGCTGACGGCGCTCTTTGCGACCCGACGGTGACATTTCAGTCTTGAAATGACGCTTAATCAGACCTTCGTAATTTGCGTTCATCAGTGCCCGCTCATCCGAGCTGGCATTAATATCGAGGTAATCCGCATCCAGCGTGATTTCTGTGGTCAACACCGTCTGGCGGAACGCGGAGGTGCCCTTGGAGAAGATATCCCCAAACAGCACCACCAGACACAGCATGCCAAACAGCACCGACGCCATACCGTACACACGGAAACGGGTTTCGGCCGCACGGCGACGCGCCATGCTGGCTTCTACTTTCTGACGAGTCGTCATCGTTGAATCAGTCATATTGTTCCCGGTATTTCTGTACGATCTTGAGAGCGACGTAGTTCAGTGCCAGCGTCACGATAAACAGCACCAGACCCAGTGCAAAGGCGGCCAGTGTCTTCGGTGAGTCGAATTCCTGGTCACCGACCAGCAAGGTCACGATCTGCACGGTGACCGTGGTTACGCTGTCGAGTGGGTTGGCGGTAAGGTTAGCCGCCAGACCCGCCGCCATGGCCACGATCATGGTCTCACCAATGGCGCGCGATACGGCCAGCATGACGGCGCCAACGATACCCGGCAGGGCTGCTGGAATCACCACCTGACGGACGGTTTCACTGCGAGTCGCACCCAAACCGTAGCTGCCGTCACGCAGCGACTGCGGCACAGCGTTGATCACGTCATCCGAGAGCGATGACACGAATGGAATAATCATGATGCCCATCACCAGACCAGCGGCCAGTGCGCTTTCTGATGACACGGCCAGGCCCGCAGCCTCACCCGCATTACGGATAAAAGGCGCCACCGTCAGTGCGGCAAAGAACCCGTACACCACGGTCGGGATACCGGCCAGGATTTCCAGCGCAGGCTTGGCAATCTGGCGTACCCGGTTAGAGGCGTACTCGGACAGGTAGATCGCCGCCATCAGACCGACAGGAACAGCGATCGACATTGCAATGGCAGAGATCAGCAAGGTACCCGTAAACAAAGGTACCGCACCGAAGCTACCGGAAGAACCTGACTGATCAGCACGCAACGCCACCTGTGGTGACCAGCTGGTGCCAAACAGGAACTCAATCGGTGAGACCTTCTGGAAGAACATCACGGCTTCAAACAGCACACTGACCAGAATACCCAGCGTGGTCAGTACGGCGATGGCCGAGCTTGAGAACAACAGTACACGAACAATCTGCTCGACTTCACCACGAGCACGGGTCTCAGGGTGAATGCGGCGCCAGGTCAGGCCCGCGCCCAACAGAATCAGCGCCATGATCACGCCACCTTTCAACATCGACATGCGCGCTTGCAAGTCGTTGAGGTGCGCGGCGGCTGGGCTCAGTTCACTCTCACCGAGCAGGTTGTTACCGCTGGCCAGGTTATGAACTTTCGACAGAGCGAGCTGAACATCGGCCTGACCGGCGCTGCGGATCGATTCAGGCAACTGCATGGTCAGCAGAGCATCGATGACGCGCGGTTCAATCATGGCCCACAGCAGCAGAATCAGCAGCGGAGGCAGAGTGGTCCACAGTGCGGTTAACGCACCGTAATGGGTCGGCAGGGAGTGCATAGACTTGCCCTGGCTGGCGAGCGTTCTGGCCCGGTTGCGTCCTAGCAGGTAGGCGCCGCCCAACGCGATCAACACCGCAATCAGTAAGGTACTGTAGTTCATGGGTCGTTTCTGTCGGCTAATTTAAAAACGTACAAAAGCCGGAGGCAACAAGTTGCCCCCGGCTTCCTCTCAGACAGGTGTCTGAATTACTTGGCGCTGATTGTCTTCAGATTTGAGACAGTATCAACCACTTTTACATATTCTTCTTCGGTCATTGGGATCATACCCTTCTCGCCCAGGTAACCATCTTCACCCATGGCTTTTTCCGAAGTGAACTCTGCCAGGTACTCTTCGATACCCGGAATCACACCCACGTGCGCTTTCTTCACGTAGAAGAACAGTGAGCGGCTGACTGGGTAAGAACCGTCAGAGATAGCGTCGAACTCTGGCTCCTGACCTTCAACGATAGAACCGTGTACTTTGTCAGCGTTCTGTTCCAGGAAGCTGTAGCCGAAGATGCCCAGTGCGTCTGGGTTAGCCACCAGCTTCTGTACGATCAGGTTGTCGTTCTCACCCGCTTCAACGTACGCGCCATCTTCACGGATACCGTGACACAGAGCTTTGTACTTCTTCTTGTCGGCTTTTTTCATCGCTTTGATGAATGGGAATTTCTTACAGCCACCTTCCATTGCCAGCTCAACGAATGCATCGCGAGTACCGGACGTTGGTGGTGGACCCAGTACCTCAATTTTCTTCGCTGGCAGCGCTGGGTTAACGTCTTTCCAGGTCTGGTATGGGTTTTCGATCAGAGTGTCAGTACCGTCAGTGTTAGGAACCATCTTAGCCAATGCCAGGAAGATGTCCTTACGAGTCAGTTCGTACTGTGGTGCTTCGTTGCTACCCGCCAGAACGATACCGTCGTAACCAACCATGACTTCAACGATGTCAGTCACACCGTTTTTCGCACACAGTTCGATCTCAGAAGACTTGATCGCACGAGAAGCGTTAGTGATGTCTGGAGTCGCTTCACCGACGCCCTGACAGAACAGCTTCATACCGCCGCCAGAACCGGTTGATTCAACTTTTGGCGTTGGGAAGCTACTGGACTTACCGAAACGCTCGGCAACCACAGTAGAGAATGGGTATACAGTTGAAGAGCCAACGATGCTGATGTAGTCACGTTCGGCGTGTGCGTTGCTACCTGCGAAAGTTGCCAGCAGCGCGGCGCCTGTCAGAAGCGCTTTTTTCATGGTTAAAGTCCTTACGGGTTATGAGGCACAGTGCCTCGTCACTTGCTTTCGGATGGTCGCCATTATTGGGGCGCTATATTACAGTAATGTGACAAAGCGGCAATTTGTTACGGTTCCATGACACTAAAATGTCAGGCATGCCGGGTCGCACTGGCCCACTACCCCAGATTACCGTCCACACGTTAGTCCGCGTGAACCGCGCCAGAACACGCGGTCTCAGCCGCGACCGACTCACTCCCTACGTCAGATGACCCCACCTCACGCTGTGGCTATAATGCCGCCTTTTGTTTTGCCCTCCGCGACATCAGGGCGATCTAGGAACTTGGCTAAATAGGAACCCGGCTAAATAGGAACCCGGCTAATGAACTCCCTGATATCCACCATAGATCAGATCACGCGTCTGACCGGACATTGTGTCCGCTGGCTGGCTCTGCTGATGGTACTGGCGACCTGTGCCGTCGTGATTCTGCGCTACGCCTTCGACCTGCCCTCCATTGCGCTGCAAGAAAGTGTCATGTATCTGCACTCCGCACTCTTTATGCTGGGGGCGGCCTACACCTGGCAACAGGGCGGCCACGTGCGGGTCGATGTGTTTTACCGCAACTGGATCGGTGAGCGTCCAGCGTGGGCCGAGCGGCTCGGCATTGTGCTGTTGGTTGTGCCGGTCTGTGTCTTTTTACTCTGGGTCAGCTGGGAATACGTCGCCAGTGCCTGGGCCATTCGTGAAAAATCGCAGGAAGCTGCCGGTTTGCCCTTTGTGTATCTGTTAAAAAGCCTGATTCTATTACTGCCCATTTTGCTGCTGTTGCAAGCCATTGCTGAGTTTCTGAAGACCTTCCGCCCAGACGAATCGTTAACCGCAGCAAACACCAGCAACGGAGGCCAGCATGACTGAGTTTATGCCTCTGATTCTGTTCGCCGTGGTGTGCATCGTACTGATGTGCGGTTTTCCGGTGGCCTTCACTCTGGCTGGTACGTCTTTGTTGTTTGCCGGGATCGGCTTACTGACCGGCACCTTTGACGCGGCCTTTTTATCGGCCATGCCCAACCGCCTGTTTGGTGTATTGAGTAATCAGATTCTGATTGCCGTGCCTTTGTTTGTGTTCATGGGTGTGATGCTCGAAAAATCGAGAATCGCCGAACAACTGCTGCGCAATCTAGGGCTATTATTTGGCCCGGCTCGCGGTGGCCTCGGGATTTCGGTCATTCTGGTGGGCATGCTGCTGGCGGCCAGTACCGGCATTGTCGGCGCGCCCGTGGTCACCATGGGGTTAATTTCTCTGCCTGCCATGCTGCGCAATCAATACAGCCCAGCCCTGGCCAGCGGGACGATTTGTGCGACCGGCACACTGGGACAAATCATCCCGCCTTCAACGGCACTGATTATTCTTGGCGACGTATTGTCCAGCGCCTACCAGCAAGCGCAGTTGAAGATGGGGATTTTTTCGCCAGACACCGTCTCCGTCGCCGATCTTTTTGTGGGTGCATTGGTTCCCGGCTTACTGCTCGTGGTTGGCTATCTGGCGTATGTCATTGTGGTGGCCATCGTCAAACCCAATGCCGCCCCGGCGGTGGCCGATCGTGAGCCTCTGACGCCACGTTTTCTGCTGTCATTGCTGCAAGGCCTGCTACCTCCGCTGCTGCTGATCGTGGCGGTACTAGGCTCAATTCTGACCGGTAAGGCCACTCCCACCGAAGCGGCGGGCATTGGTGCCCTTGGCGCCTTGATTCTGGCTCTGGTCTACGGACAGCTCACCGTGCAACGCCTGCGCGAAGTCGTGGATGCCACGCTGCAGGTGACCAGCATGATCTTCCTGATTTTTATCGGCGCGGCGTTGTTCTCACTGGTATTCCGAGGCTTTGGTGGCGAAGAGCTGGTCCACGATATATTCAGTGACCTGCCGGGCGGCGTCTTTACCGCCATGCTGCTGGTCATGGTGGTGATCTTCCTGCTGGGCTTTATCCTCGACTTTATTGAGATCACCTTTGTCGTGGTGCCCATTGTTGCACCGGTATTGCTGGCCATGGGCGTCGACCCAGTATGGTTGGGCATTATGATTGCGATTAATCTGCAGACGTCTTTTTTAACGCCGCCGTTTGGTTTTGCACTCTTCTATCTGCGCGGTGTCGCACCGGCCGATTTACCGACCCGCACCCTCTACAAAGGCGTGATGCCCTTCATTGCCATTCAGGTCGGCATTCTGCTGTTGTTGGCAGCGTTCCCGCAGCTTGCGACCTGGCTCCCGGATCAGATATACGGCTGAGACATCTTCCGCCATATTTAGGCAGTGCTGGGACACTTTGGCGCGGATTGGGGTACAATCCGCGTACAATAACAACATGGTGTTCCTCATGGATCCGACCGAAGACAACCAACCGGCCCCGGACGGCGACCTCACTTTAAAATTGATTCCAACGCGCGCTGACTGCAATATTCATGGCGACATCAGCGGTGGCTGGGCTGTCAGTCAAATGGACCACGCCGCCGAATCCATTGCCAGCCGTTTAGCACAAGGCCGCATCGCCAACGTTGCGATGGAATCTGTCGTATTTATGTCGCCAATTCGATTGGGCGCCGAAGTGTGCGTGTATACCAAACTGTTGGAAATCGGCACCTCGTCCATTCGCATCGCCGTCGAAGCCTGGACCCGCAACCCGACAGAAAAAGCTCGCCGCAAAGTCGTCGATGCTGTGTTTGTGTATGTCGCAATTGATGGGACAGGGCGAATCAGGAAAGTGCCGCGGTAAGAGCGCCTAATACCTACCTAATGACTGGCCACTGCTGTGCTTCATGCAGTACACGTAATATTTCGACCGACAGTCTCTCTCTGTTTTCGCGATAAATAACAATGTACGGCTGGCCATCAATGACCAACTCCCTGGTATTTCTAACCCGTCCAGGCCGACCTGCCCGGGGATAGGTAACCAATACTTGCTCGGTGACATTTAGAATGCTGATCACCACATCCATGGCGACGGCCGAGCTATTATCTTTGGTAATGTACGCTTCTATTGTTTCTAAATCATTCGCCGCAAGATCAGTCCATTTGAGCTGCACGCTTAGCCTCCCATATGGCTTTCAGGTCTGAATGCTCAACCAAACGACCATCATCGGCAGCGGCTACTCCTTTCTCAACTTCTCGCGTGAACCATTCCTCACGATCAACATACTGTTTAATCGCTTCCGCCATCAACCATGCGCGAGGTCGATCCATTGCCTGTGCCATTTCACCGATTCGACGCAAGGTTTCATCATCCAAACGTACAGAAGTCGCTTTCTGGGCCATAAGGTTCTCCGAGGTTCTATGAGGTTCTCATTAGAATCATGATAGAGCAGGAAAGATAAGCTGTACACAAAACAATCAAAAGGTAGGCGATCATACAGCCGTGCTATTACATACCGGGGGTGGATGGTGCTGCGACAACCATGGATGGTTCGTCAGTGGCTGGGTAAAAGTCCAGGCTAATCACGATAGGTGATCCACCAGCACAACAAGGCCATTGCGTCGGTATAGCCAGGTCCTGTCATTTCATCTAATCGATCAAACGTACAGAACTTCAGCTTACGAGAAAATATACTCACAGGCCGGGCAATGAAGCACCGGCGACCGTTTATATAGCCAAGGTAGCGTGTTGATTTAAACCAATGCCGAAAATAGACGACCTGAATACCGTCAGAGTATGCATGGGTAAATTCGGCTGATGATACGAACCTGAAACGGACCTGAATGCCACCAACATACAGTTCGTGCCAGCGCACTGAGCAAAGGGGCCTATTGATGTCTCCGAGAGTGATCGTATTAGTGTCGGAGATTTTAGCCACTAGCCCGCTGGAAAATCCCGTAACATCAGGATATACCGACCGGCTAAGCGCCCGTATCAACAGGCGCCTCATGCAATTACCCAGATCATGAAAAATACGGTGATCGGGGGGTTAATCCCTGGCGTTAATATACGCCTGCTCGCTCACTGCGTGATACGCCTTCACCTGATCGCGATAGGTTTTGTAGGAGTCGTACACTTTCTGCGACAGCGGATCACCGGCTGCGACTTCTGCAACGACATCATCCGACAGTGTTTTCAGGGTTTCCAGTACGTCGCTTGGGAATGGACGAACATCCACGCCGTGCTTTTCAACCAGCTCCACCAATGCAGTTTGGTTGCGCGTGGTGTATTCCGCCAACATGTCATCATTAATGGCTTCGGCAGTCACACGAACAATTGCCTGTAAGTCGTTTGGCAGTTCGTTAAACGCGTCTTTATTGATGGTGAATTCCATCATCGAGCCCGGCTCGTGCCAGCCTGGGTAGTAGTAGTGCTCTGCGACCTTGTACAAACCAAACGCAAGGTCGTTGTATGGGCCGACCCATTCAGTCGCGTCGATGGTGCCAGTCTGCAGTGAGGTGAAGATTTCGCCACCCGGCAGGGTGACAGGAGTACCGCCAGCGCGTGCCAGGACCTCACCGCCGAGGCCTGGAATGCGCATTTTCAGACCTTTGAGGTCTTCAACGCTGTTGATTTCTTTGTTGAACCAACCGCCCATCTGCACGCCAGTATTACCACCAGACAATGGCAGTACATTAAATGGCGCGTAGACTTCTTCCCACAGTTCCTGACCGCCGCCGTACTGAATCCAGCCGTCCATTTCCTGAGCGGTCAGACCAAAAGGAACCGAGGTGAAAAACTGCGCCGCTGCGGTCTTACCTTTCCAGTAGTACGCACCACTGTGACCCATTTCTACAGTACCTTGCGATACGGCATCGAACACCTGTAACGCAGGCACCAATTCACCCGCACCGTATACTTTTACGGTCAGACGTCCGCCAGATAATTCGGCAACACGCTCAGCAAAGCGCTCCGGTGCGGTGCCCAGCCCCGGGAAATTCTTCGGCCAGGAGGTCACCATCTTCCACTCGAACGTTTGCTCTGGTGCCTGAGCAGATGCCTGGCCTCCGGCGTTTGGTTCACAGTCTTGCTGGCAACCCGCCAGCGCCATGGTTGCCATCGCGGCAACGAGCAGTCGTTTCATGAGTTTCTCCTGATCTTGTTAGTGTTATTCCTGAGGTTCATTACAGAGCATCCAGCTTGGCAAAGCTGGCGACCAGCCATTTGCTGCCAGCGTCATCAAAATTCACCTGCACGCGCAGGCCCGGGCCCTGCCCTTCAAATTGCAGTACCGTGCCTTCACCAAACATTTCGTGATAGACCCGCTGCCCCAATGAGTAAGGGTATTGTTCCTGAACAAATTCCGGCTTGCCATAGCTCGAAGGGGTTTTCGTACGGGCAGACAAGGGACGGCTGACACTGTTCTTTAAGCGCACTTCAGAGACCAGATCGCCGGGAATTTCTCGGATAAAACGCGATGGCGTGCTGAAGTTTTCCTGCCCATGCAGTCGTCGGCTTTCGGCATAGGTAATAATCAAACGCTCCATGGCACGGGTAATACCCACATACGCAAGGCGTCGTTCTTCTTCGAGGCCGTCGGCGTCGTCCATCGACATTTTGTGCGGGAACAAGCCTTCTTCCACACCCGCCATGACCACCTGTGGAAACTCCAATCCCTTGGCCGAGTGCAGCGTCATCAGTTGTACGGCGTCATCGTATTCGTCGGCCTGACCTTCGCCAGCCTCCAAAGCAGCGCTGTCGAGGAAGTTCGCTAATGCGGGCGTGTCTTCTTCATCGTCGGCGAAGTCCGGTTCAAACTGACGGGCAGCGGTGACCAGTTCTTCGAGGTTGTCGATGCGTGCCTGACCTTTTTCGCCTTTTTCTTTGCCGTGATGTTCGATCAACCCCGACTGCTGAATCACGTTGTCGACCAGCTCATGCAATGGCAGCTCGTCAGCGCCGACCGACATTTCTTCAATCAAATCGATAAAGCCCTGCACTGCACCAGAGGCACGCTTAGGCAAACTGTTGTGCTCCAGCGCTTTGTGCAACGCCATCCACAAAGAACAACCCTCATCCCGTGCGATCGCACGCAGCGATTCGACGGTCTTTTCGCCGATGGCCCGGGCAGGCACGTTGATTACCCGCTCGACCGCGGCATCGTCCTCGCGATTGAGTAGCAGTCGGCAATAGGACAAGGCGTTTTTAATCTCGAGGCGCTCATAGAAGCGCTGCCCACCGTAAATACGATAAGGAATGCCCGCCCGCAAAAAGGCTTCTTCCAACGTGCGCGATTGCGCGTTAGAGCGATACAGCACCGCCATGTCGGTGCGGTCCCGCCCTGAGCGCGCCCATTCGTCCACGAGGTCGGCAATGTAACGTGCCTCATCCTGCTCGTTGAACGCGGCGTACAGCATGATGGGCTCGCCGGCATCGCCTTCGGTGCGCAACTCTTTGCCCAGACGCCCCTGATTGTTAGCAATCACGGCGTTGGCGGCCGCCAGAATGTTCGCGGTGGAACGGTAATTCTGTTCGAGCTTAATCAGCTCTGCGCCGGGAAAGTCTTCCTGGAAATTTCGGATGTTGCCAATGTTGGCGCCGCGCCATCCGTAAATAGACTGGTCGTCATCCCCCACCACCATGACGGAAACCGTATTGCCCGCCAGCAGACGAATCCAGGCGTACTGAATGTTGTTGGTGTCCTGAAATTCGTCCACCAGAATATTGCGGAAACGGCTCTGATAGTGCGCCAGCAACTCTGGGTTATGGAGCCAGAGTTCGTGCGCTCGCAGTAGGATCTCGCCGAAATCGACCAAACCATTACGCTGACAGTGTTCTTCGTACAGGTGATAGAACTCATGCAGCTGTCGTGAGAACGGGTCGGCCGAGGGCATGACGTGTGCCGCTCGTCGCCCTTCGTCTTTCTGGCCGTTGATAAACCACTGAATCTGTTTTGGCGGATAGCGGCTGTCATCGATGTTGTGATCCTTCATCAGGCGCTTAATGACACGCAGTTGGTCATCACTGTCGAGGATCTGGAAGTACTGCGGTAACTTGGCTTCGCGCCAATGCTGCTTTAACAAGCGATGGGCGAGACCATGGAACGTGCCCACCCACAGGCCGTTAGAGGGCTCGTTTAATACTTGCTCAATCCGGGTGCGCATCTCGCGCGCTGCCTTGTTGGTAAAGGTAACGGCCATCACAGAAAACGGCGAGACGTTCTCGACCTTCAGCAACCAGGCAATGCGATGCACCAACACCCGGGTTTTACCCGAGCCGGCGCCCGCCAACACCAGCTGATGCGGAGAGGAAGCAGCCACCGCGTTGCGCTGGCCATCATTGAGTTGATCTAACAGAAGCGAAATATCCATGGGCGTCAGTCTACCAGAATGGCCCTGCGTCGGAATATGAAAGTCATGCGCGTTTGGCGTATTAACAGTCAGCGGTTGGCTCCGTATAATCCCGCAAAACCCGTGTGGAATCTTCCGTGAGCCATCAGCCTATTCTCAGTCATATTGCCTCAACCCGAGAGACGTTACGTAAGTCTGAGGTGAAGGTGGCCGATTTTGTTCTGGAGCAACCAGAGCAGGTGATGCATATGCGCATTGTCGATCTGGCGCAGGAAGCGCAGGTCAGTGAGCCGACGATTGTGCGTTTCTGTCGAGCGATCGGCTGCAATGGTTTTCAGGAGTTCAAGGTACGGATTGCTCAGGAAATGGCCGTAGCCAATAACCTCGGGCAATTCGCCATCGCCGAAGACGACAGCATCGAAGACATCTGCTCCAAGATTGCCGACACCACACTACAACGCCTGAATCAGATTAAACGTCAGTTGCGACCACCACAGGTGGCCATCGCCGCTCAGGCAATCAGTGCCGCACGCCGGGTTGAGTTTTATGGTTACGGTGCCTCAGGCGCCGTCGCCACGGACGCTCAGCATAAGTTCTTCCGGCTGCAAGTAGCGACCGCGGCCTACAGTGATCCACATATGCAGGCCATGTCTGCGGTGACTCTGAACGAGCAGGACGTGGTCGTCGCCATATCGCAAAGCGGACGCACCCGCGACTTATTGCACTCAGTGGCACTGGCCCAAGCCCACGGTGCTCAGGTCATTACGTTGGCGCCAGAGAACACTCCCGTGAGTGATGCCGCCGACTTACCCATCTTTATTAATATCGAAGAAGACACCGAGCAATTCACACCGATGACCTCGCGCATCGCTCACCTGATGATCATCGATATGCTGGCGGTCGCCGTCACCCAACGGCGTGGCCCCGACTTCGCCAACCACCTGAACGCCATCAAACAAAGTATCCGCTCACTGCGTCTGCATACCGACGAGCATCTGGATTCTGATTAAAATCTGGCATACCGACCGAGCTGACGAAGCAGTAGGGCCTGCGGGTCTTATCACACGATAATTAGACCTATTACGCCACTTTAGTCACCCTAGCATGGACAAAGAAAACAAGTTCCTTTTATAGCCCTGCATGGCTGAATAAACCTATTGGAAAATTAGTCACTTCCTGTAATGTGTCTGTAAACAATAAAAACCAGACTAGGACTGGTTGATTAATCCCAAAGGGAATCATTATGGAAGCTGCAAAAGACTACACCTCAGAAGAAACCGTATCGTTTGACCAGGACGGTAACGTGGTTGTGAACAAAGAAGCACACGTTTCTAAAAAGTTAATGGCGCGTCGCGCAATTGAAGCGCACCGTGAACGTCGTAGTCTGGAAAAAGATCTCGAAGCCTACTACTTCGATTAAGTTCCGATCGTTTGGCAGCAAGCGTTTCGCACTAAACGTTTCGCACCAAGCGTATCTAAGCAATACCGTCAGCGGACTGCCTACGCTTAATAGGCAGTCCCATCTCCGTTGCTAACTAAAGCAGACGCATTCTAACCCTTCTGAAAAAACGCCCGGACATGGCGCCTCTGGCTGTTCATTCCTGCTGAAATATCCCTGTAGAGCAGTCCCCACGACAACATCCCAGTTCGTATCATTCCAGTTTGCTTAATCCCGACCGCGTTCACCTCAGCTCTTAACACCTCAGCTCTTAACACCTCAGCCCTTACCACCGATTAGCTGAGTATTTGTTGCTGCGTTGGCTGTTGATTGCCTGGCCGATATCCGACACACGGATTTATTGTCAGCCAACGACAGCGGTCACGAAAGCTTGGGAAGTTTTATGATCGTTTCTCTCCAGTTGTGTTCGTCAGCCATTTTCATTAGCCGTGTTCGTTAGCCATTTTTGCTAATCATGTTTACTGGCAGATTTCGCTGGTCGTTTCCATATCTTCAGACACGAATGGCAAGTAAAAAAATCAAGAAACTAAGGAGGGAATATACAGTGACAGACACAACCGACAAATACGAAAAATCGAAAAACCAAGGAAGGGATGCAGTGCCAGTCACATTCGCGAAGGCACGAAAGAAGTCGTGAGAATTAACAGGCGCACGAAGGAATTCGCAGGCATAAAAAAACCGGCCATCAGGCCGGTTTCTTTTTTCTGGCGTCCTTGCCAGTACCAGTCAATTACTTGCTGGTGAACTCTGGGTAAGCTTCCATACCACACTCAGTGATATCGACACCCTCGTACTCCTGCTCTTCGCTGACACGCAGACCCATGATGGCCTTCAGTACGCCCCAAACGATCAGAGAAGTTACGAATACCCATACGAAGATAGTCAGTGCGCCAACCAGCTGACCCATGAAGGTCGCGTCAGAGTCAGACAGCAGTACCGCGAAGATACCCCACAGACCAACAATACCGTGTACAGAGATAGCACCCACTGGATCGTCGATTTTCAGTTTATCCAGAGTCAGGATAGACAGAACAACCAGAACACCACCAGCACCACCAATCAGAGTTGCCATGAACGGTGATGGATCAGCAGGCTCAGCAGTGATCGCAACCAGACCAGCCAGAGCGCCGTTCAGAGCCATGGTCAGATCCGCTTTACGGAACAGGATGAACGCAGTGATCAGAGCAGCAATCAGACCGCCTGACGCCGCAGCGTTAGTGTTCAGGAATACAGAGGCTACTTCGTTCGCTACGCCAACACCTGACAGCTGCAGAGTAGAACCACCGTTGAAACCGAACCAACCCATCCACAGGATGAAAGTACCCAGAGTCGCCAGCGGCAGGTTTGCGCCAGGAATTGCGCGAACTTCACCGTTAGGACCGTATTTGCCTTTACGAGCGCCCAGCATCAGAACACCAGCCAGAGCTGCAGCAGCACCTGCCATGTGAACGATACCTGAACCAGCGTAGTCAGAGTAGCTCAGTTCGTACATACCGAAGACAGAAGCACCACCCCAGGTCCAAGCACCTTCCATTGGGTAGATGAAACCGGTCATAACAACAGCGAACGCCAGGAAAGCCCACAGCTTCATACGCTCAGCAACCGCACCAGAAACGATAGACATTGCAGTCGCAACGAATACTACCTGGAAGAAGAAGTCAGACGCGCCAGAGTATGGCAGGCCAGCGTCTTCAACGCCGTTACGGAAGTCAGCCTGTGCTGCCAGTACGCCAGCTACTGCTTCGTCAGTCATAGATGCAACACTGTCAGTGCCGCTCAGGAAAAAACCGCCGCCGTACATGAGCTCGTAACCGCAGATCAGGTACATGGTGCAAGAAATTGCAAACAGTGCGACGTTTTTCGTCAGAATTTCAGTGGTATTTTTAGAGCGGACCAGACCCGCTTCGAGCATGGCGAAACCTGCCGCCATCCACATTACTAATGCGCCACACACCAGAAAGTAAAAGGTGTCCATGGCGTATTGAAGATCGTAAATTTGATTTTCCATTGGTTAAGCCCCCCGCATCAGGCTTCTGTTTTATCGTGGTCGGACGGTGTTACAGGGCGTCAGCGCCAGTTTCACCAGTACGGATACGGATAACCTGCTCCAGGCTGGTGACAAAAATTTTGCCATCGCCGATTTTGCCGGTATTCGCCGCTTTAGTGATTGCTTCGATAACCTTGTCAGTCAGGTCTTCGGCAACCGCCACTTCAATTTTTACTTTAGGCAGAAAATCCACCACGTATTCAGCACCACGGTACAGCTCAGTGTGACCTTTCTGGCGACCGAAGCCTTTAACTTCAGTCACTGTGATGCCTTGAACGCCGATCTCTGACAGTGCTTCACTCTCGTCGTCAAGCTTGAACGGCTTAACCACAGCAGTAATGAGTTTCATAGAAAACCCCTTAATTTAAATAAAGAAAGAATTCAGATAGCCCGTGCGGGGGCACGGGCTATTGTAATCCGATTACAGATCGATAGGCAGGCTGTAAGTCACAGCAATTTTCAGATCGTCGTCCTGTGCATCTTCTGTACCCTCAGCTTCCTCATCAATGATTTTGCTCAGAGTGAAAGACAGGTTGTCGTTGTAGGCGTAGCCCAGGTCAACGTGAGTGTAACCACTGTCAACGTCATCCATTGCCATACCCAGAGTTACGCTGTACGCGTCAACGCCGTAGCCCAGAGTCAGGTAGCTGTAGTCATCTGGGTTGCTTGAAACAGTGTGGTAGTAAGAAGCTGCCAGGCCCATGAAGCCACCAGACAGAATCAGCTCAGAGGTTTCGAAAGTATTACCTTCGGTTTCACCGTCTTCCAGGCTAACACCAGGATATACGTAAGACCATACAGAGATGTCGTAAGAGAAGTCTTCAACTTCACCGCCGAAACCAACGTACAGGTCGTATTCCTGGCCCAGACCGATGTCACCGCTTGACACCCAAACACCAGCGTATGCGCCACCCATGCTTGCAGTCAGATCACCAGAAATTGCACCAGTGCCCTGACCGAGGTCAGTACCACGCCACAGGTACATGTTAGATACTGCTGCAGAAGCAGAAACTTCTACACCGTGATCGTCCGCTTGTGCGAAAGCGGCTACAGACATGGCACCAGCCAGAGCGATTGCTTTAGTCAGTTTTTTCATCGTTCTTTTTCCTTAATACAGTTACTTAAGCTGTTGGTATTCGATGCTTGCGCACCGTTTTATTTCTGTCCCTCTCAGATAGCAGGCATCGTGCCAATTTGTACAAAAGCCATATATATCAATGACTTACGTTTTCAATGCGGGGAAAAGGCACATTTCTGACCACCAAAACAGGGCACCCCCAATATAAAGGCACACTTTTATGGCACACGAAAGACCTACCGTGCACGAATGTGGTGCAAAGGCCACATAACGGCGCATAAACCTTTCTGATACACTGGCGCCAGACCAATGAGGAGACGCCCATGAAGCCCGATGCTATTCGTCAACGTATTGAAGACATGCTCCAGCAAAGCCCTTTCGCCAGCCTGTCATCCGACCTGAAGCTGGCGCTGCAATCACAACTGCAAAGCCTGATTACCAACGCCAACCTGGTGACTCGCGAAGAGTTTGATGTACAGGCGGAAGTGTTGCGACGCACCAGTGCCAGACTGGCGGAGCTGGAAGCGCGTTTGGAGAAGTTAGAAGCAGAGTGATCTGTTTTATCTATAAAGAAGCGGCCTGATGGCCGCTTTTTTTGTGCTTTTAACCGCGCGGCTGTAGCCGCTGATTCTTTAGCCGCTAATCCTGTAGCCGCTGGCGCGGGCTGGCTTTTGTGGCTACCGCCACTCCCTTGTTTTTCTTTCTGGGGGACCTTGTCCCCCGGGCCCCCTGCTTTCGCGCTTTCTGGGCCGTGGTTCTGATATTTACTGGCTTTTCCGGCAACGGCTCCGGCGGGCATCCATGCCCGTATGGAGCCTCATTCGGCATCCTGCCTCACGTTGCCTTCAAAGCTGGCGTAAATCCCAGCGGCCCCAGAGGCGCAGAAATTAGCCCTCAATTTCGTATTTCAAAATTGTATTGGTCTTATCGTTAAAAGGTGTAGTGCACAATGCGCACACTACAGTTGATCTGATCATGTAGGGTGGGCATTGCCCAACACAGAGTATTGCGGTTAAACCTATTTACTTAAGAAAGATACTTTCGCGGACTCATTAATGCGCCTCTGGGGCCGCCGAGCAGAATGAAGAGAAGCCCGCATGGCCCCGGCATGGATGCCGGGCAAGGGGCTGGCAGCAGGGATGCTGCATTGGCCCGTTGCGAGGGTTCTCAAGTTCTGTGAGGGAAACACGGCCCAGAAAGCGCAAAAGCAGGGGGCCCGGGGGACAAGGTCCCCCAGAAAGAAAAACAAGGGAGTGGCGGCAGCCACAAACGTGAGCCCGCGCCAGCGGCTACAAACAACGCCCTGGAGGCTCCTCCAAAAAGTCAGCCCGCGCCAGCGGCTACGAACAACGCCCTAGCGGTAAGAACCAACTCATTTTGAAATACGAAATTGAGGACTAATTTCTGCGCCTCTGGGGCCGCTGAGATTTACGCCAGCTTTGAAGGCAACGTGAGGCAGGATGCCGAACGAGGCTCCATACGGGCATGGATGCCCGCCGGAGCCGGTTGCCGGAAAAGCCAGTAAATATCAGAAACACGGCCCAGAAAGCGCGAAGCAGGGGAGGGGCTGCCCGCCCGGGGATGCAATCCCCAAACAGGGCAATAGAACCTTAGCGGCAGCTAAAGAAGCTATCCCGCGCCAGCGGCTACCGAGTTAGCGGCTAAAAAATCAAATAGCCAACAACTCCTTCGCTTCTTCGGAGTGCTCAAGCTCCTCACCCGTCCCCTGACTCACCACTCTCCCCCGCTCGAGAATAATAAATTCATCGGCAAGCTCTTTGGCAAAGTCGAGATACTGCTCCACTAACACAATGGCCATATCCCCACGATCCCGCAGGAGTTTAATCACGCGGCCGATGTCTTTAATGATCGAAGGCTGAATGCCCTCGGTCGGTTCATCAAGAATCAGCATTTTCGGGCGCAGCAATAACGCCCGGGCAATGGCCAGTTGTTGTTGCTGCCCGCCCGACAGGTCACCACCGCGACGTTTGAGCATTTGTTGCAGCACAGGAAATAGCGCGTAAATTTCCGGATCAATCACTCGCTGTGATCTTGGCACCGCAGAGAAGGCGGTTTGCAGGTTTTCTTCAACCGTGAGTTGCGGAAAGATGTCCCGCCCTTGTGGCACATAAGCAATGCCGCGCTTGGCTCGCTCGTAAGGCGCGACGCCCACCAAAGATTGTTCATCCCAATTAATAACGCCACTGACCGGTGCCAGATGCCCGGCCAATGCTTTCATCAGAGTGGTCTTGCCCACCCCATTGCGCCCAAGCACACAGGTAACTTTACCGATGTCGGCCTTAAGACTGACGTCATAGAGGGCCTGACTCGCGCCATACGCAACATTCAGTTGATTGACTCGTAACATGATTAACGCCCTAAGTAGACGTCGATGACGTGCTGATTATTTTTTACGTTCTGTAAACTGCCTTCCGCCAGAACGCTACCTTCATTCAATAC
>JAYYHP010000214.1:0-2723 GCA_036148335.1 Pseudomonadota bacterium | reverse complement strand
GAACGATCGTGGTGAAGTGGTTAAGGTGGTTAAGTTTGCGACCAATATCACCGAGCAGAAACTCAAAGCCGTAACGGATAAGAAAAACGCTCAGATTGCTAATGCACTCAAGTTGTGTCAGGCCAACGTTATGCTGGCGGACAACGACATGAACATTGTTTATATGAACGATGAAGTTGAACGCATGCTGAAGAACCGGGAATCGGAGCTTAAGCAGCACTTGTCCGGCTTTGAGGTTGATAAGCTGGTGGGTACCAGCGTCGACACCTTCCATAAAGAGCCGTCTCATCAGCGCAGCATGATTGGTGATCTGAAAGATCCGTTCAAAACCCGAATAGCCTTCGATGACATCAACTTCGACGTGACCGCGACGCCGTGGATGGACAACGATGGTAATCGAATCGGTACGGTGGTTGAGTGGTTGGATATCACTGATGAACTCAAAGCTCGCGCCGAAGAGAAGCGCTTGGCAGATGCTAATGCTCGTGTGAAGCAGGCACTGGATTCTGTAGCGACTAACGCCATGATTGCCGACAACGATGGCAACATCATCTACATGAACGAAGCGGTTCAGTCGATGATGAATAATGCTGAGTCGGATCTGCGTAAAGATCTGCCGAATTTCGATGCCTCCAACCTGATGGGCGCGAACTTCGATAGCTTCCATAAAAATCCAGCGCATCAGCGCTCCATGGTGTCTGCACTGAGCCAGACGTTTAAAACCGAAATTGAAGTGGGTGGTCGCACGTTCAAATTGACCGCTAACCCAATTTTTAACGAAGACAATGAGCGTCTGGGGACTGTGGTGGAATGGCTGGACCGCACCATTGAGGTCAAAGCAGAGCGCGAAATCGACGCCATCGTTGACGCGGCATCTGCCGGTGACTTGTCACGTCGTGTCGACACCATCGGTAAAGAGGGCTTCTTCCTCAACCTGGCACAAGGTCTGAACCGCCTGCTGGGGATTGCCGATGACGTGGTAAATGACACAGTACGTATTTTTGATGCCCTGGCGCACGGCAATCTGACCCGCAAAATCGAGACTGAATACGCCGGTTCCTTCGGTAAGCTGAAACAGGACGCGAACTCAACGGTTGAGCGTCTCACAGAAATCATTACTCGTATCCGTGAGTCGGCCTCAACGGTGGCTACCGGTGCCAGCGAGATCGCACAAGGTAACGCGGACCTGAGTAAGCGTACGGAATCACAGGCGTCTAGCCTGGAAGAAACGGCGTCCAGCATGGAAGAAATGACCAGTGCGGTGAAACAGACCAGTGAGAACTCGGTGCACGCCAACGAGCTGGCCAGCTCGGCACGTGGCAAGGCTCAGGAAGGTGGCGAAGTGGTGAACAAAGCCGTCACCGCAATGGATGAAATTAACCAGGCCAGTAAGAAAATCTCGGACATCATTGGCGTGATCGATGAAATTGCCTTCCAGACCAATCTGCTGGCTCTGAACGCGGCCGTTGAGGCAGCGCGAGCGGGTGAGCAGGGTCGAGGCTTTGCGGTGGTTGCCGGTGAAGTTCGTAATCTGGCGCAACGTTCTGCTGGTGCCGCGAAAGAGATCAAAGATCTGATTCGCGACAGTGTGGATAAAGTGGAAGCCGGTACCTCATTGGTGAATGCCTCCGGTAAGACACTGAATGAAATCATCGGTGCCGTTGACCGTGTGTCCGCCATGATTCAGGAAATCAGTACCGCTGCGGCAGAGCAGTCGGCGGGCATTGATCAGGTCAATAGCGCTGTTGCGCAAATGGATGAGATGACCCAGCAAAACGCGGCCTTGGTAGAAGAGGCAACCGCAGCGGGCGAAGCCATGTCTGGACAGGCTCAGGGCATGACCCAACTGATGGAGTTCTTCACCTTAGGTGGTAACGACATCAGTAGCATGGCGGCCAATATGGAAATGCCGGGGGCAGCTCCTGCGATGGCGGCTCCACAAGCCGCTGCGCCAATGGCAGCGCCTGCACCTGCTCCGGCGGCCGGGGGTGACCAAGGTGGCCTGTCGGTCAGTAGCTCTGACGACTGGGAAGAGTTCTGATCGAGTATGGGAGCGCGCGCACTCGATAAGCCCATGCTGGGGGATAAGGAATTCCTGATGACGGAGCGCGATTTTGATGAAATCGCTCAACTCGCCCTCAGACACACTGGCATCGTACTGGGCACTCACAAGGCAAACATGGTGTACGGGCGTATCGCCCGTCGCCTGCGCCAACTGAATTTCCAGACATTCGGCCAGTATCTTAGTTACCTGAATGATAATTTCGCCGCAGAGTCGACGGACTTTATCAATCTTATTACCACGAACCTGACCTCGTTTTACCGCGAGCCGCATCACTTTGAATACCTGACGGATACCGTGATCCCGGAACTGAAAGCCAAGTCTGAAAAGAAAGTGCGGATCTGGTCTTCGGGGTGCTCTATTGGCCAAGAGGCTTATACCGTGGCGATTACTTTGGCGAAGGCGGGACTGGATAAGTCGCACGACGTAAAAATTCTGGCGACGGATCTGGACTCCAACGTGATTGATACCGGCGCTAAAGCGGTGTACCCGGCCGATAATATTGCCGGCGTACCGGAAGACGGTATGGAGCAGTACTTTCAGCGGAGCCCCGACGGCAAGATGGTTCGGGTGAAAGACCGCCTACGCAATATGGTGCATTTCAAGCGTCTGAATCTGTTGGAATCCTGGCCGATGAAAGGCCCATTCGATGTCATTTTTT
>JAYYHP010000213.1:0-2617 GCA_036148335.1 Pseudomonadota bacterium | reverse complement strand
TGGCGGTGAGGTCATGCTGGAATTACAGGCCAGCCTACTGTGGAACGATGCTGGCGACCTACAAGGCATGTTGGGCATCTGTCGTGACGTCACCGAAGCGCGTGCCATTGAGCAGGAGCTGCAATTGGCCGCTGAGGTGTTTGAAAGCAGTAATGAAGCCATTCTGATCACCGATCACCGCTTGCACATCGCCAACACCAACCGCGCCTTCCAGACCATTACCGGCTTCAATGAAGCCGATGTGATTGGCAAAACACCGGACTTTCTGGTGGCCACAGGCTACCAGGAGGACGACGACATTATCGAGCGCATAGGTGAAAGCCTGGTGGTCGAAGGTTACTGGCAAGGTGAGATCGCCTATCGCCAGGCCAGCGGCGATGTCCGTACCGGCTGGGCTGGTGTGAGCGCCATCCGCGATCAGAACCACGAAGTGCAGAGCCTGATCATCATTATGTCCGACATCACTGAGCGTAAAGCCAGTGAAGAGCGCATTCATAAACTCGCGTATTTCGATCCGCTGACCGCCCTGCCTAACCGTAGCCAGATGCACGAAACCCTCGAGCGCATGCTGACGCGCGCCCGGGACAAAGGCTACTGGGTGGTGGTTCTCTTTATTGATCTCGATCGCTTCAAGCCGATCAACGATTCCATGGGGCACCCCGCGGGCGACGAGGTCCTGAAGCAAGTGGCCGGCCGTCTGCGCCACTGTGTGAAACAACGGGATCTGGTGTGCCGTATGGGCGGTGACGAATTCACCATTGCCATCGCAGATCAAACCAGTCATTCCGCCGCCGCCGACACCGCCGTGATTGTCGCCGACCGCATCCTCGAAGCATTACATCAGTCGTTTAACCTGAATCAGCGCGAAGTCTTTATCAGTGCCAGCATCGGGATTTCCATCTTCCCTAACGACGGTGGCAGCGTCACCGAGCTATTGAAAAACGCCGACATGGCCATGTACCACGCCAAGGACATGGGCCGCGATAACATGCAGTTCTTCACCGATTCCATGAACCGTGAAGCCGTGCAGTTGATGGAACTGGAAAACGACCTGCGCCACGCCCTGAATCGCCAGGAAATGACCCTGCACTATCAGCCCCAATACGACACTGCCAGCGGCAACGCCATTGGCGCCGAAGCCCTGTTGCGCTGGAACCACCCGGAGCGCGGCATGATTTCGCCCGGGATCTTTATCCCGATCATTGAAGACACCGGCATGATCGTGCCAATTGGACAATGGGTGCTGGAAGAAGCCTGTCGCAACTTTGTCCGCTGGCAAGCCCACCCTAACTTCCCGCTACAGCGTATCGCGGTCAATGTGTCGGCGCGCCAGTTCCGCAGCGATGACTTTATTGGTGAGGTCAAAGACATCATCATCCGTACCGGCATCCGCCCAGAACAACTGGAGCTGGAGCTGACCGAAAGCATCCTGATGGAGGACGTCGACGGTGCCATGGAGATTCTGCGCGGCTTACGTGCCATGGGCGTTCGCACCGCCATTGACGATTTCGGCACCGGCTACTCGTCTCTGAATTACCTGAAGCAGTTCCCGGTCGATACCCTCAAGATCGACCGCAGCTTCATTCAGAATCTGCCCAGCAATAACGACGACGCGCAGATTTCCCGCACCATCATCGCCATGGGCCACAACCTGGGCATGGGCATCATCGCGGAGGGCGTCGAAACCCCAGACCAACTGAGCTTCCTGCGGCAGGCCCAGTGCGAAGAGGTACAGGGGTTCTACTTCAGTAAGCCACGCAGCGAAGACGACCTGCTGGCACTGTTGGACTGTGCGCCGGGAGAGGATCCAGCCTAGCACTGATACTCAACCGCTCGTGTCACTATCCTCTAAGTGGCACCCAAACGTCGGCCCGCACAGGGCCGATATCGGTAAGCAGACCTGAATATCCATCATGTAAATATGACACCTTCTCAAGTGCGGGCGCCGAGAGTTTGCGGTAGAATGTGCACCTCAAAAAATTTCTGATTATCCTACTTGAGGAAGCCCTGATGTTTAGCCGTGATATGAACATAGCGGATTTTGACCCAGAACTGTGGTCAGCGATGAACGCTGAAGATGCCCGTCAGGAGCATCATATTGAGCTGATCGCTTCAGAAAACTACACCAGCCCACGTGTCATGGAAGCTCAGGGCTCTCAGCTGACCAACAAGTACGCCGAAGGTTACCCGGGCAAGCGTTACTACGGTGGCTGTGAACACGTAGACGTGATCGAGCAACTGGCCATCGACCGCGCCAAAGAACTGTTCGGTGCAGGCTACGCCAACGTACAGCCGCACTCTGGCTCACAGGCCAACGCCGCGGTTTACTTCGCACTGTGTCAGCCGGGCGATACTATTTTGGGCATGAGCCTGGCACACGGTGGTCACCTGACTCACGGTGCCTCCGTGTCTTTCTCTGGTCGCGTATACAACGCCGTTCAATACGGTCTGAACCCAGAAACTGGCGAGATCGACTACGAAGAAGTTGAGCGTCTGGCACGTGAACACAAGCCTAAGATGATCGTTGCAGGTTTCTCTGCGTACTCTCGTGTTGTTGACTGGCAGCGTTTCCGCACCATCGCCGACGAAGTAGGCGCGTACCTGTTCGTTGATATGG
>JAYYHP010000212.1:0-4748 GCA_036148335.1 Pseudomonadota bacterium | reverse complement strand
TCATCGTACCGCTGGCCCTGTTCCATATACGGTAATATTTTATTGAGAGCTTTGAGTGATAGATTAATGAACTGGGTAAAGTCGCAGTTCAGAACCGCCTCTATCACTTCGCTTTCAATATTATATGGGGCTAGCTCGGTGCGTATGCGTTCGTCATCCCGGAATACGGCTATTGCGGTGGCTATCTGATCCAGTCGTTGTGGATTATGTTGGTCTCGCTCCCAGAGTCCGCTGATACCTGATTCCTTGTAGGCTTTTTTCAGCTTGTGGAAGGCTTTTGCTTCAAAGAAGGTAGCGGTTTCGCTTTTGGAGGTTTCTTCACCCGGTTTATAGCGCACCAGGTTAAAGCGAACGTATTCTGGTAAATCGAGCTTTTTTCGGATCTGGCTGAATTTCACTGAGGCTTGGGTAAACGGCAGGTTGATAACCTGGCTGCGTTCTTCTGGTGTCAGAGATCTTTGCTCGCCGGGGTATATCAGTCGCAGATTGTTGAGTTTGCCTAGCCATACAAAGCGCTCGCTGCTGAAGGCAGCTTTGGGAGCCCGCTTTTCGCCGTGTTCAAACGTACAGAAGCCGACCAGCTTTTCGATGTCATCGTCTTTGAATACAGGGCGTCGGGCCATCAGTAATGTGTGTACAGCTTCTTCAAGCTCGGGGAGTGCGAACGGGTTGTCATACTCACGTTGCTTTGTGAAAAGCGTTTTAAGTTCATCGGCAAGGTCAGAGCGGGCAAAGGTATTGCGATAACTACCGCCTTTATTACGCTTATGGTCTTTGAACGCATCATCTTTGCAGACCATCTCGGCTACGGTGCGATAAGACTTGTCTCGCATGAGTTGCTGATTGGCAGATACGCCAGATAACATTTGGCCGGCCTTGGCATCAGCTTTTAGCTCAGCTTTGCGATTTGACTGGAACCCTCGGTGTTTAACAATATGGTAGAGTGATGCCGCCAATTCATTTGGAGAGAGCAGCCTGTCCAGGCCTTCTGACCGAAGTTTCCAGGGTGTTTTTGAAGTTTTGAGTACCTCTAAGGAGGTATCTGAAATCAGGCCTGTACGTTTAAGTAACCTGCGCAAGCGTAGTAGCCGGTGTGCTCGGCGGCGTATTCTTCGACGCGCTGAACGTGCTTCTCTACGAATCTTGTTGAGCGGGTCGCCTTCTTTATCTGTTTCGGCTGCGCTGAAGGTACGGACATGCATCCCCAGTATGCTTTCTTCGGAGAGCAACGCAGCACCGACAGACGCAATGCCAATGTCGAGTCCAAGTGTATATGGGAGGGTGTGCATGGGTCAGGAACTCCTGTATATTGACCTTGTTGTGGTTTTCCGGGGTGAGAGCCGTTACTACAATAAGGTCGGCATCTTTGATGCTGAACCGAACCCAACCCGGCCGAGAAATCTGCCGGGTTTTTATTTTCCCGCCTGACTTCCTGTCTCAGAGTGACGATACACCTAAGTTGTATCTCATCCAAACCGATTTACTACGACGCAACAAGAAAGGAGCTGATAATGGCGGCGAATACCACAGCTGGACCAACGCAGAATCCGCTCTGGCAGCATGCCTTATCGACCTACGCCAGCGCTGGCATGGAGTCACGTTTGCTCAAGCTACAGGATGAGCATGGCATTGATATCCTGTGGGTGCTGACGGCGTTGTGGTTGGCCGATGAAGGCATCGAAATGACGGCCGATGATAGGCGCCAGCCCGACTATGAAGACTGGTGTACACAGATGATTCGGCCGTTACGGGCGCAGCGTCGCGCGTGCGACAAGGTCGATCATCCTTCGCTCTATTCTGTATTGAAACAGGCTGAGCTGGAAGCCGAGCGGGTCGGGCTGGATAAGCTTTATGCCGCGTTTCGTGATCGGCTTCATCAAGGCAGTGGGGATGCCTCTTCCTCAGCGACTAAGCCGACATCTCAGAATGACTGTGATTTGTCTGGTCGGGCCAATCTTGTGATATGCTCTTTGACGACTGAGCAGGCAACGGAATTGCTGGCCTGCCTGAACGGCTAACGTCAAGGAGACCGCCATGTTCCCACCCGCTTGCCCTCACGGTGATATTCAGACGTTGTACCCGGAGGTGTTCTGGGTACAAGGCAGTATCAAAGTCGGCCCCGGCATGAGCCTGAATCGCAATATGGTGATTTTACGTGCGGGTCGCTCGTTGACCCTGATTAATCCGGTGCGCCTTGATGACGATGGCCTGCGCGCATTGGACGCGCTGGGTGAGGTGACTCGCATTATTCGTCTGGGGGATTTTCATGGCCGTGACGATGCCTTCTATCGGGACCGATACCCTTGCCTGTTCTGGGCGCAATCGGGACAAACGACCTACCCCGAAAGCGATATTGATGTGCTGATTGATGAAGCCGCCCCCGGGCCGATCAAAGACAGCCAATTTTTTGTGTTCCGCCACGCTCGCTTTCCCGAGGCGGCTTTGTTGTTGCGTCAGCACGGTCTGCTGATCACCACCGATGCACTGCAGTACTATCAGAACTGGCGTTATTTCAGCCCCTTCACCAAGTTTGTATTCCGGGTATTCGGCTTCCGTCGCGGCATGAACATCGGCGGCCCTTGGCTGAAACGTGTGACACCACGTCATGGCAGCCTCGAAGAAGATTTTCAGCGTTTATGTGCCTTGCCGTTTGATGCCTTGATTGCCGCCCACGGCCAACCCTTGCGTCACGGCGCCAATGCGTTGGTAAAAGCCGAAGTTCAGAGCGTGTTTGCGACTTCCGCCACGGCGTGATCGTCCAGCCATTGCATTAGCGGGCGCCATTCTTCCTGATCGCTGGGGTGCTGGCGGTCAAAGTCGACCACACCAAATCCATTCTCACCGGCACGCACATAAAATTGCGTGTCGCGTAGCGACGCCACAAACGGGATTTGCTGCTCCGCCAGAAAGGCCTGTAGGGCGCCAAAGCTCAGCGTGTTGCGTTTTACCCGGTTAGCAATCACGGCGATGGGCTTTGCCGCCTGGCGGAAACTGTGTACTTGTTGCAGCTCGGCGATAAAGTCCTGCGCCGCTCGCATATCAATAGCGGAAGGAATCACCGGGATGATAATGGCGTCGGCCTGTGCGACGAGATCGGACAGCGCATTACGGTGCAGTCCGGCGGGCGAGTCGATGACGATGCGTTCAGTGGCGGGTGGCGTGCGCATGCGCCAGCTGAGGGTGGAGCCGCTGCCGTGCGTGGCTTCTGTGGCGTTAATGCCATGAACAATCGGTAAGTGACCTTCGCGTTGCGCCAGCCAGTCAGAGGCTGAGCCTTGGGGGTCGTGGTCAATTAAGGTGGTGACTTGTCCGCGGCGTGCAAACTGACACGCCAGGTTGGTGGCGACGGTGGTTTTTCCGCACCCGCCTTTGGCATTGGCGACCAGAATCTTCATGGCGCTTGCCTGCGGGCGGGCTCTGACGCTGGGGTCGAAGGTCGATGTCATCCGTTTGCTCGTGGCCTGTCGGGCGAATAATGATACTCTTGGCGCTCTGTTTTAAGCATACGTCATAATGACGTGATTCGCCGCGTTAATCCGACCCGGCGAGTCAGGATCAGGGAGGATTTATGAAGCCTGGAATTATCATGTTTATGGGAGTGGCGCTGGTGGGGATGGCGGCAACGCCCTATCTGATGCAGCGCGGTGGCTTTGGTAGTTTGATGTCTGAGATGGAAGCGGTGTACGTTGCCCCAGAGTCGACCAAGGATACCCGCCAGACTTTCTACAAATGGCAGGATGCCAATGGCCAATGGCACTTTTCTGATGATGTGCCTGAGAATGTTCAGGTCCATGCGGTGGATGTGGATACTGCGGCGAATATTCTCGAGCCAGTGAGTGTTCCCAAGAAAGAACCTAAACCGCCTAAGCAGGCTGCTCAGGTGCCTGAGTTATCTAACTTTCCGATTGTGACCCCTGACCGCGCTAAAGAAGCCTTTGATCAGGCTGAGGCAGTTCGGGCGCAAATGGAATCCCGCAATGAGATGCTGAATAAGCTCTGACACGAATGCTGATTTGGGCGAATGTCAGAACGGCATGACGTAGATGCGCCCGTTAGCTGCCGCCGCAACAATGCCCTGATCGTTAAAGGCAACGTCCTCAATTAGGACGTTGTTGCCGGTCCAGTGCTGTCCCGGTGTGGCTCGCCAGCGCTGAATCTCTTCGCCGCTTGAGAGCTGCCACAATTGAATCAGCCCATTGGTGTGCCCGGTAACCAGATAGTCGCCGCCGCTATGAAAGCGTGCCGCGCTGTAGTGACCGCGTCCGCCGCCCACTTCGAGTATGGCGTTGCCGCTCGTGGCGTCCCAGATTCGCCCCGGCTCGCCCTGAGCCGATGTAAACAGTAAGCGTCCGTTGGCAGATAACTGCGCGGTTTTCACGCGATTGCCATGAGCTAGGCTGAATTGCTGACGACCGTCATTCAGATTCCATAAGGCTGCAGTGGTATCGCCGCTGGCCGTTGCACCAAGCAACCCGTTATCACTGATGCTGACGTCGTAGACGATGTCGTCATGGGTCAGGCGATGGCGGATGCCGCCGTTGCGGATATCGAACAGGGTGGCGGTGTAATCGTTTAACCCCAGTAATGCCAGATTGCCGTTGGGTGTGAGTGCCATGTCTTCGATGTCACCGGGGGCGCGCCAGTACCAAATGGCCTCGCCGGTGGAGACTTTCCACAACACAATCGTGCGCTTATCGGCACTGGCAAGGTAGTCATCCCGAGGGGCGAACGCGGCACTGATCAGGCTG
>JAYYHP010000211.1:0-2517 GCA_036148335.1 Pseudomonadota bacterium | reverse complement strand
ACCCTGACGCAGATGGTCCATAGCAGCCAGGTGTTCTTTCCAGTTACTGTCGAGGTTCTGCAGCATCACCGCTTTTTCAAACTGACGCAGTACCTGCTCACCCACCATTTCTTCTTTGGCTTTGTAGGCTGCGTTTAACTCATTCAGAATTTTCTCACGCAGTTTTTCTTCATACAGTTTGTCGTCCGCATCCAGCCATTGCTGAATTGGCGCGTCCAGCGCAAAGTCTGCCTTAAGACGCTGCTCCAGTCCGGACACATCCCACATTTCTTCCAGCGACTGCGGTGGAATGTACTCATCTACCACACCACTGATAACGTCTTCGCGAATTGCCTGCACTGTTTCACTGATGTCCGACTCATCAAGCAGTTCATTACGCTGCTCGTAAATTACCTTACGCTGATCGTTGGCAACATCATCGTATTCCAGCAATTGCTTACGAATATCGAAGTTACGACCTTCCACTTTGCGTTGCGCTTTCTCAACGGCGTTGGTCACCATACGGTGCTCGATAGATTCGCCGTCTTTCATGCCCAGTGCCTGCATCATGTTTCGCATGCGGTCAGACATAAAGATGCGCATCAGGTTGTCTTCCAGTGACAGGAAGAAACGGGTGGAACCTTTGTCACCCTGACGACCCGCACGACCACGCAGCTGGTTATCAATACGACGGGACTCATGACGTTCTGTACCGATAATGTGCAAACCACCGGCTTCCAGAATGGCGTCATGACGTGCCTGCCAGGCTGACTTGATGCTTTCAATCTGCACGGGGTCTTCGGTGCCTTTTTCGGCGACTTCCGATTCCCAGTTACCGCCCAGCATGATGTCCGTGCCACGGCCCGCCATGTTAGTCGCGATGGTTACCGCACCCGGGCGACCCGCTTCTGCAATAATCTGTGCTTCACGCTCGTTTTCTTTGGCGTTGAGCACGTTATGCGCCACTTTGGCTTTCTTCAGTACGCCGGAGATGTATTCGGATGACTCAATCGAGGCGGTACCGACGAGCACCGGACGGCCTTGCGCCGTGACTTCGCGAATTTCTTCGACCACGGCATCGTATTTTTCACGCTGCGTGGCATAGATCACGTCGTTGTAATCGATACGCTGGATCGGACGGTTAGTTGGAATAACCACTACGTCCAGACCGTAAATCTGATGGAATTCGAAGGCTTCGGTATCAGCCGTCCCCGTCATGCCCGCCAGTTTGTCGTACAAACGGAAGTAGTTCTGGAAGGTGGTCGACGCCAGCGTCTGACTTTCGGCTTGAATCTGCAGATTCTCTTTAGCCTCAACCGCCTGATGCAGACCTTCGCTCCAACGACGACCCGGCATGGTACGACCCGTGTGCTCATCGACAATCACGACCTGACCATTCTGAACGATGTAGTCAACGTTCTTCTGGAACACGGCGTGCGCTTTCAAAGCTGAGTGGATGTGATGCAGCAAGCTGAGGTTGCCCGCCGCGTACAGGCTTTCGCCTTCTTGCAGCACACCTTCGTTGGTCAGCAGCTCTTCAACAAACTCATGACCTTCTTCGGTCAGCTCAATCGAGCGGCTCTTTTCATCAACAAAGAAATGACCATCCACCGGCTTGTTGTCATCACCGTCGTAGTCACCCTGTTTCAACTGCGGAATCAGCGTGTTGATCTTCTTGTACAACTCGGAGTGATCATCGGCTGGGCCGGAGATAATCAACGGTGTACGCGCTTCATCGATCAGGATGGAGTCCACCTCATCGACGATGGCAAACGACAGATCACGCTGTACCTTCTGCTCTTTTGAGAAAGCCATGTTGTCACGCAGGTAGTCGAAACCAAACTCGTTGTTGGTGCCGTAAACCACGTCACATTCGTATTGTGGCTTCTTATCTTGTGGCGACATACCCGGTACCACGACACCCACGGTCATCCCCAGGAATTCAAACAACGGACGGTTCCAGTCGGCATCACGACGCGCCAGGTAATCGTTCACGGTAACGACGTGAACGCTGCTGCCACTCAGGGCGTTCAGGTAGGATGGCAAGGTTGCCACCAGGGTTTTACCCTCACCCGTTCGCATTTCAGAAATACGGCCTTCGTGCAGGGTGATACCACCAATCATCTGCACATCGAAGTGGCGCATGCCCATGACGCGACGGCTGGCCTCGCGGCATACGGCAAAGGCTTCTGGCAGGATCTGGTCCAGCGTTTTGCCCGATTCCAGCGCCGTGCGGAATTCAGTAGTTTTTGCGCTCAGTTGTTCATCGCTGAGGGCTTGTAATTCTTCTTCCAGGGCGTTGATGCGGGTAACGATCTTACCCATACGTTTAAGTTCTCGGCTGTTTTTGCTGCCGAAGATTTTGCGGAAAAGGTTACCAATCATGGGGATTCAGTCTGTCCGTAATGAAGTCAGGGTCGTGGGCGCCCGGGCAAAGTGCTAAAGGCTACTTAGATGCCCGGTAATTGACAAGCTGGAGAGACGAGAATTTATCGCGGACGGCGGTGAATATAGGCCGCGGGGTCAACGGTGCGACCG
>JAYYHP010000210.1:0-20908 GCA_036148335.1 Pseudomonadota bacterium | reverse complement strand
CGCTCAGAGCAACTACAGCAACGTATGAACTCTGGCCTGCACTGGTACGAATTCGTCGACGTGCTGGAAGATACCTCACAGTTCCTGCTCGACTGTCTGGGCTCAGGTCAGGAAGAGTTTGAACGTTTCCTACAAAGCCTGGACAAACGCCTGCAAGCGATCCAGCTGATGGTGACCGATGCCAACAGCAGTCAGGCCAATCGAGAACAAGCCCGTGAAGACCTTGAAACCATGGTCCGTGATCAGATTGCGGACATCCGTTCCGTGGTCAACGGTCTGGGGGATCTTGGCGAACTGGGCTCCAGCATTCGTGATCATCTGACCACCATCGTCAAAGCCATGGAGCATTATCAGGAGTTAGAGAGCCAGCGTGAAGAACGCCTGGCAGAACAGCTTCAGGTGTTACAGGCACGACTGGGTGAAATGGAAGCCGAGGCCTCACAGGCACGTCAGATCATCGAAGATCAGAAAACACGGGCCACTCAGGATCACCTGACCGGCCTGCCCAACCGCGCCGCTTACGACGTGCGCCTCAGTGAAGAATTACTGAAACGCAGTCGCGGTGGCCGCTCCCTTGCGCTCATCATCGGTGACGTTGATCACTTCAAACGCATCAATGACACTTACGGCCACATGGCTGGCGACAAAGTTCTGCAGTTAATCTCTGCGACACTGCGCAAACACCTGCGCAAGGACGACTTCATTGCCCGCTTCGGCGGTGAAGAATTTGTGGTATTGCTGCCCGCCACGGACTCTGACGGCGCTATGAAAGTCGCCGATCATCTGCGTGCCAGCATCGAAGCCTGTCCGTTTAACTTCCGTGGCGAACGGGTGAGCATCACTATGTCGTTTGGGGTCAGTGAGTTTCGCGCACTGGAAGCCCCCGAAACTGTCTTTGAACGCGCCGACCAGGCCCTTTACCAATCCAAAGAAACCGGCCGCAATCGCTGCACCTGTGGCTAAGCCTGTAGATAAACGAAAAAACGCATCAGGCTGAGGCTGTTCTTTAAACTAAGTTTCGATTACAGTAGCGCAAAACTTACGAATCGAAACTTATGCCTCGCGCTTCCACCATCGACCGCCGTACCCATATTCTGCGCCAGCTGTCTCGTGACGGCCGCGTTCAGGTCGAGGAATTAGCGACCACTCACCAGACTTCTCAGGTCACGATTCGCAAGGATCTCAGTGAGCTCGAAGCCAAGGGCCATCTGATCCGTCGTCATGGGGGCGCCATCGCCGCCAACCTGACACAGACGCCTCCCGAAAAAGTTTCGAACCGAAAGAAAGCCATCGGTGCCGCCGCCGCACAACGCATTCGTAATCACAGCCGTGTTCTGATTGATTTTGGCAGCACCACCAGCGCCATGATTCCTTTTCTTGCGGAAAAGACCGGGCTGGTGATCATGACCAATTCACTGAAAACCGCTCAGGCCGTGTTGGCGCTGAATCCGCCTCCGACACTGCTGATGACGGGCGGAACCTGGGACATCCGCACCGAATCTCTGCAAGGACAAATCGCCGAACAGGTACTCAGTTCCTACGACTTTGATCAGCTGGTGATTGGCTGCGATGGCATTGACCCCTCTCGAGGCACCACCACCTTTAACGAGCTGACCGGATTAAGTCAGCACATGGCCGCCGCCGCTCGTGAAGTCATTGTGGTGGCAACCTCAGACAAAATTGGCCGGCGCATTCCGACACTGGAACTGAGCTGGCAAAGTATTGACCAATTGATCACTGACGACGCATTGGACAGTCGTGTGCGTCAGGACATCGAACAACAGGGCGTTGAAGTGATTCTCGCCCACCCAGAAGGAGAGCACTGACTATGTGTGGCATTGTGGGCGCAGTCGCCCAGCGAGACGTCGCTGACATTCTGATTGAGGGGCTTCGTCGCCTGGAATACCGTGGCTATGACTCGGCGGGCGTCGCCATCATCAGCAACGAGCAAACCCTGCAACGCGTGCGTCGCCTGGGCAAGGTCCAGTCATTGGCTGATGCCCTGACGGATTCCCCAGCAAAAGGCGGCACCGGCATCGCCCACACCCGCTGGGCAACCCATGGCGCCCCCTCAGAAGACAACGCCCACCCGCACACCTCGGGCGATATTGCCGTGGTACATAACGGCATCATTGAGAATCACGAGAAGCTACGCGCAGAATTGCAGGAGCAAGGCTATGTCTTCTCCTCACAGACCGACACTGAAGTCATTGCGCATCTGGTTGAGCGCGAACTGCGCGACGGTGGCGAACAAGCCTCGCTTCTGAATGCGGTGATGGCGGCCCGCTCACAGTTAGAAGGTGCTTACGGCATGGTGGTGATCAACCGAACCGACCCGGAACGTATGATCGTGGCTCGATCTGGCAGCCCACTGGTCATCGGTTACGGCATTGGCGAGCACTTTGTGGCGTCTGACCAGCTTGCACTGCTGCCCGTTACCCGCCGCTTTGCCTTCCTGGAAGAAGGTGACGTTGCCGAAGTGACCCGCACCGGCGTCGCCGTATTTGATGCAGGCAATGCACCGGCGGAACGTGAAATCAAAGAAACCGACGTCGAGCATGATGCCGGTGACAAAGGCGAATTTCGTCATTACATGATGAAAGAGATCTACGAGCAGCCGCGCGCCATCGCCAACACGCTGGAAGGCCGCTTAAACGGCGGCAAACTCACGCTGGACGCACTGGGTGATTTGTCCGACATCGATCAGGTGCAGATCATTGCCTGTGGCACCAGTTACCACGCGGGCATGGCAGCGCGCTATTGGATCGAAGAGCTGGCTGGCGTCGCCTGCAATATTGAGATTGCCTCCGAGTTTCGTTACCGCACCTCGGTCGTGCGCCCGAACAGCCTGCTGGTGACCATCTCGCAGAGCGGTGAAACCGCCGATACGCTGGCCGCTTTACGCCTGGCCAAAGAACTGGGCTTCGCCCGCAGTCTGACCATTTGCAACGTGCCGGGCTCATCCCTGGTACGCGAATCCGACATGGCACTGCTGACCCGTGCTGGCGCCGAAATTGGCGTGGCCTCGACCAAAGCATTTACCACGCAGTTAGTCGCACTCATGCTATTAACCGTGGCACTGGGGCGCGGCCGTGGCCTCACCGCCGACAACGAAAAGCGCATTGCCGATGCCTTGACTCACTTACCGGGCCTGATCGACAAAGCACTGACCATGAACGATCAGATTGAAGCTCTGGCAGAGCGTTTTGCCGAAAAGCACCATGCCCTGTTCCTGGGGCGCGGCGACCAATACCCGATCGCGATGGAAGGCGCCCTGAAGCTTAAAGAGATTTCCTACATCCATGCCGAAGCCTATGCCGCAGGCGAGCTGAAGCACGGCCCACTGGCACTGATCGATGCTGAAATGCCGATTATCGTAGTGGCGCCCAACAACGATCTGGTTGAAAAACTGAAGTCCAATATTGAAGAAGTCCGTGCCCGTGGCGGCGAGCTTTATGTCTTTGCCGATGAAGCAGCCGAGATCGCACCCGCCGATAACATGACCGTGATGGCCGTGCCGCACTGCGACGAAATTGTTGCCCCGGTGCTGTACACCTTGCCGCTACAACTACTGAGCTATCATGTGGCCATTATTAAAGGCACCGACGTCGACCAGCCACGTAATCTGGCGAAGTCTGTGACGGTGGAATAACCAAGGAGCATGATCATGAATGCCTCACTCTTCAGTGTCCTGCGCACTGGCGCTCTGGCAGCTACATTGGGCTGCACCAGCCTGATGGCCCATGCCGAACCGAATCAGGACAAGGACACGCCCCCTGCACTGACGTTCAGCAGCCTTAGCGGCTCCATCACACTGAATGACGGCAGTGCTCCGGTGACTGAACTGTCATTAGAGGTCATGAACGACCACGATGTCGACATTCAATCCACGCTGCATTTCAGTAATGGTGAGCAAGTCGCTCTGTCACTGGCGCCCGGCGCCACTGAGAACATCACCTTAACGCCAATGACACGCCACGCCGGTCAGGCGCAAGGTTTACAGAAAGCGGAAATTGACCTGTCTCTGACCTTAGACGATGCGCTCATTCCGGTGATCGCCAATGTCGATGTTGGCATTCGCATTCCAGCTGCAGCCTTTCCACTGGTTCGTTCCGAACCACCGGCCATGGAACAGGGCAAAGCCTTTGAAATTCAGTACGAATACGTGGCCTTTGCGCAGCAGCTACAGCCGCTGAAATTCACCTACAATCCCGGCCCGACGAACTTGCAGGTACGCAAAACCGTCTACCCCATTCCAGTGGAAGCCGGCCCGGTGGAGATCAGCATCGAAGTGACTAATCACGGTGCCGAAGCGACGCAGGCTCTGACCCTGCGCGACACACTTGAGGACGTTGATTTCAGCGCCAGTGGGGACGCCTTCCAACGCTTTATTGAAGAAGGTGGCAGTGCCGACCTGATCTGGGAAACCACCATTGACCAACTGGCACCGGGCGAAAGCCGCCGCCTGAGCTATCAGGTCAACGCCCGTCATGCGGTGGGTGGGAAACAGCTGCCCGCCACCACCGTCATCATGAATGACGAGCTGACTGGCCTCAGCAACAAAGTCTGGCTACCTAAGTGGCATTAACAAAGAGTGGGGTTTAGACCCTCTCTTCAGACGACTGCCCCACGAACGGCTGACCCATGAACGACTAACCCATGAAAAAGCCCCGCAGTGCGGGGCTTTTTCATGGATGCTCTGTTTAGGTTCAGGTGGCTCGCACATTCAGCCGACCGGCCCACTGATCAAACCAGACGCACCAAAACAGACGCACCAAAACCGATGCATCAGAACAGATTCATCAGGCTATCAAGGGTGTCCTGACCGCGCTGTTTGGACTCTTCGGGCGAGCTTTCTGTACGGCCTTCCCAGATGATGTCATCCGCAGGTAGCTCATCAAGGAAGCGTGAGTGAGTCGTGTCCATCGATTCACCAAACTGGCGACGCTTGCCTGCATAGGTCAACGTCAGGGTGCGCTTGGCCCGGGTAATGCCCACGTACATCAGACGGCGTTCTTCCTCGATGGTATCGGCCTCAATGCTGTTGCGATGCGGCATGAGTTCTTCTTCCATGCCCATGATGTACACATGCGGGAACTCCAGACCTTTCGAGGCGTGCAACGTCATCAATTGCACCTGATCGTTTTCGTCTTCTTGTTCCTGCTGTTCGAGCATGTCACGCAGAATCAGCTTGCCCACGGCGTCTTCAATGGTGCATTCGTCGCCCAGTTCATCGGCCTTTTCGATCATCTTCTGAATCTGATCGACCAGGAAGTACACGTTTTTCATCCGGCGCTCGGCCTGATGAGGCGTGCCTGAGTCCTGATGCAGATAGCCTTCGTAGTCGATGTCTTCAATCATCTCTTTGACGGCGGCAATCGGATCATCGGTGTAGGCGTTACGGGTAATGCGCTCCAGCCAGGTACCAAAGCGGCGCAAGCGATCCACGGCCTTCGGCATCAGTGTTTGTTCGAGCCCCATTTCGGTGGTTGCGGCCATCATGCTGATGTTACGCATGGAGGCATATTCGCTGAGTTTCTCAATAGTGCTGGGGCCAATCTCACGACGTGGCGTATTGATGACCCGCAGGAAGGCGGCGTCATCACTTGGGTTAATCAGCAGACGCAGGTAGGCCATGATGTCTTTGATTTCATTACGCCCAAAGAACGACTGGCCACCATTGAGTTTGTACGGCACCTGATAGGCCTGCAGCTTCATCTCAATGTTGCGCGATTGGTGGTTGCCCCGGTACAGCACGGCAAAGTCGCGGTAGCCACAACCGTAACGCAAACGGCGCTCGACAATTTCGGTGGCAATGCGCTCCGCTTCGACCTCATCGTTACGGCATTTCAGAATTTTAATCTGATCGCCGTAGCCCTGATCGGACCAGAGTTTCTTTTCAAACTCGTGCGGGTTGTTATCAATCACCACGTTGGCAGCGTTAAGAATCAGGCCAGTGGAGCGGTAGTTCTGCTCCAGCTTAATCAACTTCAGCGTCGGGAAGTCTTTCTTGAGCAAGGCCAGGTTTTCGGGGCGCGCACCACGCCAGGCATAAATCGACTGGTCGTCGTCACCTACCACCGTCAGGCCGGTGCGATTACCGACCAGAAATTTCACCAGCTCGTACTGAGAAGTGTTGGTGTCCTGATATTCGTCCACCAGCAGATAGCGGATTTTTTTCTGCCAGCGCGCCAATACTTCTGGGTTTTCGCGGAAGAGTAGCGTCGGCGCCATGATGAGGTCATCGAAATCGACGGCATTGTAGGCTTTCAACATGCGCTGATAGACGTGATACGTCTGCGCGATGAGTTGCTCCTGTGGACTGGCCGCCAACTTGATTGCCCGCTCAGGTGTAATCAGGTCATTTTTCAGGTTCGAGATTTCATTCTGAACCATGTCCAGCATGTCGCCGTCGTCACCGTGTTCACGGTGCATGACGTCGCGAATGATGCCTTTGCAGTCGTCCTGGTCGAGAATCGAAAAACCGCTTTTGTAGCCCGCGGCCTGTAACTCATTGCGGATGATATTGAGGCCGAGGTTGTGGAAGGTCGACACCGTCAGACCACGGGCGCCACCACGACCTGTCAATTGCATGACCCGCTCTTTCATCTCTTTCGCGGCCTTGTTGGTAAAGGTCACGGCAGCGATGTGATGCGCCTTGATGCCACACACGCCAATCAGATACGCGATTTTACGGGTAATCACACTGGTTTTGCCCGACCCCGCCCCTGCCAGCACCAGCAAAGGGCCGTCGATGTACTTGGCGGCTTCGCGTTGACGGGGATTGAGTTGACTTAAATCGACCACGGACATACCTCTCTGAAGAGCGGCAATTCTACCAGCTAACGGCGGCGTTGGAATGCCCGGACAGGAGTGGCAGAAAGTAATAATTCCGGCCAGCCATTCGCATTAACCCATTTCATGAACTATACGTTAACTCCGGATTTGTTCACTGGTATCTAAGGTGCATTGGGAGGGCAGTGAGGAGAATGGAAGAATCGGGAAGCACGGACACATCTCTTGCAGGCAGGCGTTCACCCCTATTACTTCTGGGCAGCGAGGGCCCGGTACCAGACTTTCTGCTGCAATGGCTAGCGACCAGTGACGACTACCCATCCGTACGCACCGGATTACTGGATGCCTTTTTACCTATTCCCTCTGGCCAAATGGCCGTGATCATCGCGCCACATCACAACCCTCAACTACGCGATAAAGTTCAGGACGTCACCCATCATTGCCCGGTCCTGATGTTGGGCTATCCAGAGGAACGCCCCTTTTATCCCGAAGCCGCCGCCTGGATTGATCTCAACCAGGTATCACCGCAACGGCTTCATGATGCGTTACAGGAAATATCCGCCTGTACCAGCGGTCAGCGCCGTCCGATTCTCAGCCGCCATCAGTGGATGCCGAAGTTTCGCCATCGCCTTGAACAAGAAAGCGATCTCTATCTGCAATTAGTCAGTATCCGCTGGCGGCCGGGCGCCGCCGGAGACAGCGCCGCCATTCGTTTTGCCACACAAGAACAATGCGAACGTCAGCTACAAGGGTGTGCACCGGACGATGCACTAATCGGCAAATTACTCGACGACCAGTTTATTCTGCTCAGCCGCAACCCGGACGCGATGGCCCGACGCTGGCTGCCCTCGTTTGAAGATAACCCCAGTTTTCTCTGGACCAGCTTTACCAGTCGCCCTACCGCATTGCGTAGCTACGATGAGTTAGGAGCGACCTTGCATACCGCCGTTCGTGAAATTGAACGCACGCGTATCTTGCGCAGTAGCATTACTGGCCGCTCGTTGAAAGACAGCGAAACGGCCATGTTTCAGACACTGGCCAACGGCCTGCGCAGCCGCCAGTTCTACCTCGATTTTCAGCCACAGTTTGATACTCATACCGGCTGTATGGTGGGTGCTGAGGCGCTTACGCGTTGGCTGCACCCGACATTGGGTGTTGTACCCCCCACTACCTTCATCCGCGACGCGGAAATGGCCGGATTGATTCGTTCACTGGGCAGCTGGGCTTTAAATGAAACACTGAGCGCCTGGCACCGTATTCATTCACAAGGACTGACCCTACGCATGGCGGTGAATGTGTCGTTTCCGGAAGTCGCCGACCCAGACTACGCCGACAAAGTGTTTGCCGCTCTGGATAGAGCCCGGGTACCACCGCAATGCCTTGAACTGGAGCTGACGGAAACGGCCATGATGCTCGATGAAAGCGTGTCCTACTACAACTTACAACGCCTGAAACAAGCAGGTATTCATATTGTGCTGGATGATTTTGGGACGGGGTTTTCCTCCCTGTCTCATTTGAAAGACCTACCTATTACTGGAATCAAGTTGGACCGCGCCTTCGTCTCACCATTAGGCAGCGCTCAGGACGACTCGTCGCTGCATATCGTCAGCTCCATGCTCGAGTTAGCGCAACGATTGGGGTTGGAAACCACCGCCGAAGGGGTGGAAGATCAGCACTCGCTAGAGATTATTCATGCGCTGGGGTGTGATCGGGTACAGGGATTCTTCTACGCCGAGCCAATGTCACTGGACGCTCTGCTACATCGCGCCAATGCCCAGAACACCATTATGATGGACGTTAACTCAGGTCAGCATCACTTGTTCTGACGCTCCGCCTCGGCGACTCGATAAAACCGCCACCTCACGTGGCGGCATTTTTCCTAGTGACATGGAAGTGGCATGAAAGTGACCTGAAATCACGTACTTCTTTTCTGTATGAACATGAGCGGCCTGCCCCTTCACTGGCGCACGACCGCCCTCGGCGGTTATTTCGGCCCGAAGAACGCCTCACCGTCAAAGTGATTGGGCGTTGCTTTATGGTATGACGCCAGCCCTCCCACAATCGCAACCAATACCACCAAGAAAATAATTAACTGCTTATTCACTGCTTTGCTCCTGTCTGCGCAGAATGTTGTTACCTTTCAAAGTCTGGCAGGGAACCCCGGAATCGCAAATGCGCACCTAAGATTCATTGAGGAATACAGCGAATACCCAACAAAAAAGGGGCCGAAGCCCCTTTTTATAACAGCCTTGTTTCAGCTAGCTTGGCGCAAGCACAACAAGGCACGTATTAACGCGCGCTTGAACGCGAGTCATCCAGCAGCAAGGCTTCCAGACCGGAGCCGTTGCCAATGGCGATGGCCGTCTTCACATCACCGGCACTAAACATCAGATTATCAAGCCCGCTGATCGCGGCCTGAGTAGAGTTATCCGCCGTGATATCCACCGTGTAGTTTGCTGGAGCAAGCGTCAGATAACCGCTGTCCTGTGTAAACGTCACGTCGTTCAACGTTGGCATTGCCGGTTGCGTGGTGCCGTTCTCATACACGTAAATGTCCACCGGGTCAGCGCCTGAAGCTGATGAGCCATGAACTAAGCGCACATTGGCTTGCGTGGCATCATCCGCCATCCGACGATCTTCCAGTACGATGAGTGTGGCCGCATCAAGATCGCCCGTGTCGCCTGCCGCGATAACAGTGTATGACTCACCCCGCTCCAGAGAAACGGTACCGCTGAGGCTTTCTAAGGCACTATCAATACCCGTATCTTCTGCCGCAATCGCTACTTCTTTAGAACCTGACGTCAGCGTCAGATAGCCAGAGTTTGCTTTGTACGCCACGCTGCTGAGGGTCTCAGTACCGTCAACAAAGACATCCACAGTGACAGAATCAACCGCGTGCACCACACGTAGCTCAGCACTGTCGTCCAGTACGACAGAGGCGCCTGAGGCACTCCATGCGATCAGGGAAACCGGCGCCAGTCCTTTCGTACTGTTCACGGCGACGACAGCTAAGTCACCACCAATTGCAACGGTGCCGCTGTTGTAGACCACTTGCTCGCTCTCATCAGGAGTAACACGCACCTGGTAGTTACCAGCCGCAACATCATTGAGAGTCGCGTCCGCCGGAAAAGCAACGGCATCCAACGTTGGCATAGCGAAATCGAGCATGGCGTCAGGGGCAGTCACAAAGATATCGACATCGCCTGCTGACGGCGACGCATGGACGACGGTGACGTCATTCTCACCGTTGAAGAAGTTTTCAGTATCGTCAATCAACTTGAGGTCCAGATCAGCGACATTGTTAACGGCCAGTACGGAGTAGTAGCCATCCGCCTCGAGGGTCACGTCTGTTTCAAATGCGATGGTCTCTGTCCCGGCAACACGCACTTTGACGTTTTTAGCGCCATCCGATAAGCGCAGATAGCCGGTACCTTGCTGAAATTCAGCCGCTTCTACGACAGCTTCATCGTTGACCAGAATATCCACCGCCGGGGCATCTGGGCTGGCGTGCAGTACGCGCAGGTATGAGTAGTCTTTGTCGTCGTCACCGCCACATGCCGCGAGACTGCCCGCAATCGCTGCCAGGGCAGCCATTTTCAAACTTTTCATCCACACTTCCTCATCGTTGTTATTAACGCTCATTACCTATACATGATGTATAAGTAATGAATCGCTTTTGAACATAGAGGCGTAAGACGAGAAAAAATAGGACCTAATGCGCCACCAAGATAACCTGAACAGAACACCCTGTTCCAGGAACTCTCACACGCTACACCGATTGCCGGTCGAGTGTACGAAACCCCAGCGCTTCCATCAGGTGCAGTCGCTCAATGGCCTCGCTACCGGCCAGATCTGCGATGGTCCGGGCCACACTCAACAGCCGATGATAGGCTCGGGCCGACAAACTGAGGGCTTCGATGGTATCCAGAAACCAGACGGTATCGGCCTGACTAAGGGCACAATGCTGATCCCGGGCAGTACCGCTCAGCTGCGCATTCACACAGCCCTGACGGTCCAGTTGTCGTTGCCGGGCGGACATCACCCGCGCCTGAACCTGATCACTGGTCTCACCGGGAGGAGCTTGCTGCAACATGGCCGGGGGCAGTGGCGGTACCGTGACGTGGAGATCAATGCGATCCAACAAGGGGCCTGACGTTTGCCCCTGATAGCGACGCACCTGATCCGGTGAACACTGACAACGGCCTGAGGCATCGCCGTAATACCCACAAGGACAAGGATTCATAGCAGCAATGAGCTGAAACCCTGCTGGGTAAGTGACCGAACGATGCGCACGGCTGATCACAATCTCGCCGCTTTCCAGCGGCTCACGCAGGACATCCAGCACTTTGCGACTGAACTCCGGTAGCTCATCCAGAAACAGTACCCCGCCGTGAGCGAGTGAAATCTCTCCCGGCTTAGGATTACCGCCTCCGCCCACCAGCGCCACCCCAGAGGCCGTATGATGCGGCGCCCGAAAAGGACGCTGACGCCAGCGCCGCTGCCAATCACCACTGTGATGACTGATCGACGCAATAGACGCTGCGACTAAGGCCTCAGCACTGGTCATGGGCGGCAAGATGCCGGGCAAACGCGAGGCCAGCATGGTTTTTCCGGTACCGGGCGGCCCGATAAATAGCAGGTTATGCTGTCCTGCTGCGGCGATCTCCAATGCTCGTCGTGCGCTGGCCTGTCCACGTACGTCGATCAGATCATGAACGTCACACTCGTGCGTCACCGGATCGCAGTTATGGGGAATGTCCATCAAGGCATCCAGCTGATGTAGCCATCGGGTCACCTCAGTGAGACTACTAGCCGCTAACCGGGCGCCTTGCTCACAAAGCGAGACCTCCAGGCGGTTCCCCTCCGGAACGATCAAGGTGCGCTCGGCCTCGGCGCTACGCAATGCAGTGGGTAAGGCCCCAGATACCGCGCGCAGTTCGCCACTCAGCGTCAGCTCACCGATGAACTCCAGCTCATCCAGCCCCTCATTGGGGATCTGCCCGGATGCGGCAAGAATGCCTAATGCGATGGCCAGATCGTAACGCCCACCCTCTTTGGGTAGGTCGGCGGGGGATAAATTGATGGTGATGCGCTTGGCAGGGAACTCAAACTGACTGTTGAGAATGGCGCTGCGAACCCGGTCTTTGCTTTCTTTGACGGCAGTTTCGGGCAGGCCGACCAGACTTAAGGACGGCAAGCCGCCAGAGAGATGAACTTCGACCTGAACCGCCGGGGCATCAATGCCAACCTGAGCGCGGGTGTGAATTCTTGCGAGTGACATCGGGCCTCCATGCCTTGCCTGTGCTCGACTAGACTATCGAAAGTAAAGTTACGTCACCATCCGAAGAAAGCCTGACACCAAACGCGACCCTTGGCGTGTTTGGCGGTATCCTTCTGATACTGGATCATCACATCCGCTGTGGAGCACCTCATTTTGCGACCTGTCTCTTTGCTGGCGTCGGCATTACTGGCCACGACCCTGACCGCGACTCTCAGCGGCTGCTCGGATGGTGTGGGAGGGTTTACCCTAAGTGGAACGCTCTACACCAGTGGCAGCCTGGTCACTGATTACGACATCAACGACCTTCGCGGCGGCACACGCAGCAACTCCGACCCGCTGGACCCACAGCCGATCCCCAATATCACCACCGTGCAAGGATTCGCCAGTGCCGTACCGACCTTTGCTGAGGCCAGCGGTGACGGCAGCTTTGAACGTTTCGCTGAGACCCCTGATGAAGACGACTTTTACGCCGTATCGCTACAGGCCGGACAGCGAATCCTGCTGACGATTGTCGACTACCAGAACAACCGCTCCAGCGACTCCAGCTATCGTGGTGATCTCGATCTTGCCCTGTACGACCCGGCCAACCAGAGCGATGCTGTACAGGTCTCTAATCGCAGATCGAGCACCGAGGAAATCGTTGTCAGCAACGACGGCGATTACCTGATCCGTGTCTACGCATACTCGGGCATTTCCAAATACGTTTTGCAATTGTTCCCGCCCGAAAATGAGTCGACTCTCTTAGTCGGCGCTAGCCGCCCGAGTCGAACCCTGATTCCCGGTGAGGCCATTGTTCGCTGGAAAGATCCGTCCGCAAATTTAAACGCACCGGCAAATTCCAGTGCGTCATCTGAACAGCACGCAGCCCAAAGCACTGAGGCTGAGATTTCTCCTAACATTAATCTGACTGAGGCATTGGCGCAGGCGCAGACACAAGCCCAGCAGCCTGCCATCGCACTGCATGGTTACCAGCTGACCTCTCGTCTGGGGCGTACCGACCGTGCCGAACGTGTCTCCCTGGCCCGAACCCTACAGGCTCAGTCATCGAAGTCAGGGGCAGCTACCGAGTCGCCATCAGCGTTCGAGCGCCATACGCCGCAATGGGCCGCCGCCAGCGATACACTCAATAGCATTAAGGCACTGAATGAGCGCGATGACGTCGAATATGCCGCGCCTAACTACGTGCATCGTGCGCTGTTTACCCCCAACGATTCACTCTACCGCTTTCAGTCGCACTACACTGACATCCGCCTACCGCAAGCCTGGGACCTGACTCAGGGCAGTGCCGATGTGGTCGTGGCCGTAATCGACAGTGGCGTCTTCATGGCACACCCAGACCTGGCAGGTAAGCTGGTCGATGGTTACGACTTTATCAGCGACAGTCGCACCAGCCGTGATGGCGATGGCATCGACAGTGATCCGGATGATCCCGGTGACAGCACACAATCGGGCGCCAGTAGCTGGCATGGCACGCACGTTAGCGGCACCATCGCGGCGGCCACCAACAACAATGAAGGCGTGGCGGGCAGCGGTTTTCGTACCCGGGTCATGCCTCTGCGTGTACTGGGCCTGAACAGCGAAGGCAGCTCTTACGATGTGATGCAGGCGGTACGTTATGCCGCACGCTTGCCCAACGACAGTGGGCGCTTGCCTAGCCGACGGGCCGATGTGATCAACCTGTCGCTGGGGTCGAATTTCTCCAGTACCGCCGAGCAAGCCATCTTCAGTGCCGCACGCGATGCCGGCAGCATTATTGTCGCCGCCGCCGGCAACTCTGGCAGCAGCGAAGCCTTTTACCCAGCGTCGTATGAGGGCGTGATCTCGGTCAGTGCCACCGCGCCCGGCGGCAGTCGTGCCTACTACTCCAACTTTGGTAACCGCGTTGACGTGTCAGCCCCTGGCGGTGATCTGCGCTTCGATCTCAATGGCGACGGCCAGACCGATGGCATTCTCAGCACCTCCGTGAACGACGCCTCAGGCAACCGGGTGGGCGACTATCGCTTACAGGAAGGTACGTCCATGGCCACCCCGCACGTGGCCGGTGTGCTTGCCCTGATGAAAGGCTTGTACCCCGAGCTGACGCCGCAAGATGTTGATAACTTGCTGGCCAGCGGCACCATTACCGACGATCTTGGCCCCACCGGGCGCGACGATGAATTCGGCCATGGGCGCATCAATGCCCTGAAGGCGGTGTTACAGGCCGATAACCTCGCTGGTGGCGGCACGATCCCAGCGATCCCCGTACTGGAAAGCGATCCATCGACACTGCAATTTGGCACTCAGGAACGCCTGACGCTGACACTGACCAACGCCAATCAGAACGCCGAGCCCCCTCAGGTCAGCGCCGATGCCGACGTCGATTGGTTGATCATTGATGCCTCCTCCACCGACGAAAACGGATTAGGAACCTATGCCATCAGCGTGAATCGCAGTGGCCTGATAGACGGCCTGTATAACGGCACCCTGCGCTTTACGCCCGATACCGGCAATATGCTGGAGGTGCAGGTGACCATGCAGAAAGGTGAGCTGGTGACGGTCGACGCGGCGGCGCCGCAGTATGTCTTGCTGGAAGACATCAGCACCGGCGAAATCGCCACCGAGACCCGCGCCAATGCAGATGGCACCTACGTTCTGCGTGGCGTTCGTGCTGGCAGCTACCGCATCATTGCGGGATCGGACATCGATGTGGATTTGTTCATCTGCCAGAACGGCGAGACCTGTGGCGAATACCCGAACCGGATCTCGGGGGCGTTCATTGAGGTCGAAGAGAGCTTATCCGGCGTGGATTTTGTCGTCAGTCTGGTGACCGGTATTAATACCGACGCCGACAGCAGCGATGACAGTACTGACGACAATTCGGACAGCAGTGATCCACTGCTGCCACTACAGCGCACACCAACGGAAACAAGGGTGGCGCGTGAGTCCAGCAATCGTCGCCAGACTCTGGAAGACTAACGCCGTAAAAAGCTGAGCGCTTGATGAGCTTCCCGGAGGTCATACTCCGGGACTAAAATAATCTCGTGAGAGCTGCTTATTTTTTCAGCGACTCTTCACGACGACGCAGATCAAACGACGCCTGTTTGACCTTCCAGCGGAACAGGCCACCTAACCAGCGCTTCACGAACACTGCCTTGCGACCAATCGGGTGCGGATTACAGATCATCTCGCCTTTCATCAGTGATTTGTAGGCACGATCTGCCACTTCGCTGGCATCCAATTCAGACTTCTCAAACACCTTATCGACGAACTTCAGCATCGATGGGTCGGAGGTTTTCATGGTTTTGTTCAGATTCGTGCGGAAGAAACCCGGGCACAGCGCAGTTACCTTAATGTTGTAAGCGTGCAGCTCGTAATGCATGGTTTCAGAGATGGCGATCACGGCCGCTTTGGTCGCGTTGTACGACGCCATCGACGGCAGAATCATCAGGCCCGCCAGCGATGCCGTGTTCATGATGTAGCCGCTATTCTGCTTTTTCATCACTGGCGTAAACGTACGGCAACCCAGCGCCACACCTTTCAGGTTGATATCAATGATCCATTCCCACCAGGCCCACTCACCGGCGTCGATGCGGTCACCAGTGGCCACGCCAGCGTTGTTGATCAACACATCGAGTTCACCCCAGCGCGCTTCAACGTCATCTCGCAGGGCATTCCACTGCTCTTCGGAGGTGACGTCCAGATACGCAGTCCAGCCATCGCCGCCCGCCTGCTTCACCATCTCAAGAGTTTCGCTGGCGCCTTCGGTATTGATGTCTGCAATGCAGATGTCTGCACCGGCCTGAGCGAACCGCAACGCTAATGCACGACCTAAACCGCTGGCAGCGCCTGTAATCAGTACTTTTTGTGTCATTGTTATTCTCTGCGTAAAGGGTGGGTGTCGATGACCAGTTCAAATAGTGCCTGAGTCAGATACTGCCTGAGTCAGCGACGCTGATAAATACTGCCGCGCCGCACGGACTCGTCAGGCGAGGTTTTAAAACGCTTATGCAACCACAGGTACTGCGATGGATACTGACGCAGCTGGGTTTCAATAAACTGGTTGGCCATGGCCGCATCTGCAACATCATCGCCACTCGGAATCGGCAATGCATCGTGCACCGTCAGCACATACCCCGAGTTATCCGGCTTGCGGAAGTAGGTCATCGGCAGCACCAGCGCTTTACCGGCCTTGGCAATGCGTGAGGTCGCGGTGATGGTGGCTGCCGGATGTCCAAAGAAATCCACAAACACGCTGTTCTTACGTCCAAAGTCCTGATCCTGGGCGTACCACAATACCTTGCCCTCGCGCAGGGTACGGATAAATCCACGGATGTCCTTGCGGGTCAGGCACTCGTCGTAGAGGCGCGCCCGATTGCGCTCCATCACGAAATTCATCACAGGATTGTTCTGCGGACGATAACTGACGTTCACCCGCAACTGAGTACTGGTCAGCGCCCCCGCCAGATCCAGCATGGAATAATGCGCGCCCAGCAGCATCACGCCCTGACCATTGGCCTGCACCTCACGCACTTTCTCAAAACCGACAAACTCAGTGCGCTGTGCCAACCATTGTGGGTCGCGAAACCAGGCAATAAAGGTTTCAAACAAACCAATAGCGTTGTCGATGAAGATCTGGCGCACCAGAGCCGCTTGTTCGTCCGCCGACAGTTCAGGAAAGCACAGCTCGAAGTTCACTTCGGCAATGCGACGACGACTCTTGGCAACCTTGTGCAGCAACAGGCCCACGCCCTTGCCCAACGCCAGTTGTACCTTGTAAGGCAGATGAGTCAGTGCGACCAGCACACCAATTGCGGCCCAGACGACCCAATGCTTGGGATGCCACAACGCCGTCGTTCGACTCACGCCTCGGCCTCCTGAATGCGCTTCACGATGGCCGACGTAGAACAGTTATCTTTGAAGCTGAGCACAATCACTTTACCGCCGTTGTTTTGTACGCAGTCGCCCCCGGCGATTTCGGAGACCTTGTAGTCACCGCCTTTGACCAGGATGTCAGGCAACACACGGCAGATCAGGCGCTCGGGCGTGTCTTCGCTGAAAGGTACCACCCAATCCACGCTTTCTAAGCCCGACAACACCGCCATGCGATGATCGATCGGATTGACTGGTCGGGTCGGGCCTTTGAGGCGCGACACCGAATCGTCCGAGTTCACCGCGACTAACAAGCGGTCGCCCAGCGCTTTGGCTTCTTTCAGGTACTGCACATGCCCGGGGTGAATAATGTCGAAACAGCCGTTCGTCATCACCAGTGTTTCGCCTCGCGCGCGGGCTTCTTCGACCAGCACCATAAGGGATTCTTCATCAAACAGACCAGCGCCCTGATGGCTTTCAACACGCAATTCACGACGCAGCTCTTCGGTCGACGCAGTGGCCGTGCCCAGCTTACCGACCACAATGCCGGCAGCGGTATTGGCCAGCAGCGTCGCCTCCTCATAGGAAGACCCTGCTGCCAGCGATGCGGCCAACACAGAGACGACCGTATCACCGGCACCCGTCACGTCATAGACCTCGCGGGCACGCGTCGGCAGATGAAACACCTCCTCTCCCTGGCGCACCAGCGTCATGCCCTTCTCGCTGCGCGTCACTAACACGCCACCAAGGTCCAGGGCCTCGCACAGAGCATGCGCTTTGGCGATCAGGTCTTCGTCATCGACACAGTGGCCGACCACGGCCTCAAACTCACTGAGGTTAGGTGTTACCAGCGAAGCGCCGCGGTACTTAGTGAAATCCGAGCCTTTGGGGTCGACGATGACTGGCACCTTGGCACTACGTGCTGCCTGAATCAGGGGCTGCGGGTCGCTTAAGGTGCCTTTGCCATAATCGGACAACACCACCACGCCCGCGTCTTTCAGCTGAGCATCAAATTGCTGGCGGCCGACCTGCGCATCCAGCACTTGTAAGGGCTCTTCAAAATCCAGACGGATCAACTGCTGCTGACGACTGATCACCCGCAGTTTGGTAATGGTCGGGTGCGAAGCGACTTTCTCGAAGGTGCAAGCAACGCCCGCTTCGTTAAGCAGGTTTTCCAGAATCACGGCGTTGTCATCCTGACCCGTAATGCCCAACAGATCGACTTTACCGCCCAGCACCGCCACGTTTAAGGCCACGTTACCGGCGCCACCGGCACGATTTTCAATGTCCTGAATTTTCACCACAGGCACCGGTGCTTCTGGCGAAATACGTGACGTCGGGCCGCCCCAATAGCGGTCGAGCATGATGTCGCCGTACACAAGAACGCGGGCGGTATGAAAGTCGGGAATCGTTACATCCATCAGAAGTCGTCGCAGGCAGTTCAGAAAACGCGCAGCTTAACATAGCTGCTTTTTCAGGTAACACGCTAAGCGGCGAAATAAACCGTCCGCTCAGCCCATAGAGCCTGAGAGTCATGGTGGAGAACCCCGCAAGAAACGTGATGCTCTGCGCTTTCATTCACGCGCTTTATGCTACTATCCCGGGCCAAATCAGGAGAACAACACCACGTGGCCCGACGTCTCTACACCCTGCTCTATTGTCTGTTACTGCCAGTTTTTATCGCCCGTCTCTGGTGGCGTGGCCGTGCCAATCCCGGTTACCGCCAACGTATTCGTGAACGCTTTGGTTTTCTGCCCCACCGACCGCAACCCGGCGGCTTGTGGGTCCACGCAGTATCCGTGGGGGAGACCCTGGCAGCGGCGCCATTTATCCGCCGTTTTCTGTCGGAGAATCCTGGCGTACCGGTGATTATTACCAGCACCACCCCCACCGGTTCCGAGCAGGTTAAACGCATGTTTGGCGAGCGGGTATTTCACATGTACTTGCCGTATGACGTCCCCAGTTTTATTCGCCGTTTTCTGCAGGCCATCCGCCCCGGCACCCTGATGATCATGGAAACCGAGCTGTGGCCAAACCTGCTGTATGAGTGCCAGCAAGCCAAGGTACCTGTGGTGTTGGCCAATGCGCGCTTATCCGAGCGCTCTGCGCGTGGCTACCAACGCGTCGCGGCACTGACCCGTCCGATGCTGCACTCACTAAGCACCGTCGCGGCGCAGAACCCAGACGATGGCCAGCGCTTCGTGCGTCTTGGCCTGCCGATGAACCGCCTGTCGGTCACTGGCAGTATTAAGTTCGACATCACGGTGCCTAATGACCTGAACGGCGACGCACTGCGTGAGCAATGGGGTAGCGACCGCCCAGTACTGGCACTGGCTTCCAGCCACCCGGACGAAGACGAACAACTGCTCGACCTCTACCGGCCCTTGGCAGATGCCGTCCCCGGCCTGCTCATGCTGCTGATTCCACGCCACCCAGAACGCTTTGAAGCCGTGACGAATGCAGCCCGTAGCCGCCAGTTAAAAGTACAACGTCGTACCTCCGGCGAAGCCACGCGCGAAACTCAGGTCTATGTAGCAGACACCATGGGTGAAATGCTCAAACTACTGGCCAGTACCGATGTGGTTGTCATGGGGGGCAGCCTGATCAACCACGGCGGCCATAACCCGATTGAACCGGCCGCCCTCGGCAAAGCCACCCTCATCGGCCCGCACTACTTCAACTTTGCCAGCATCGTCGATGAACTGGCCGAGGCAGGGGGCATGGGAACCTGTGCGAGCGTGCCAGCGCTGCAAGAAGAAATCGTACGCCTGCTCAACGACCAAGCGGCACGTGATGCGATGGGTCAGAAAGGCTTAGAAGTTGTCGAGAATAATCGTGGTGCTGTGACTCAGCTGCTGAGGCTGGTGAAAGAGCAGCTGCCAGGCTAGGGCTGAGCATGCTTTCCATGACCAGAGAGTTAAGCCGCCTCGAAATCTATCGGCTTAATGCCCTCAAGGTTGACCGTATTCCGTGCCACCCATAAATCATACTGGTCTTGCATGGCCAGCCAGCTTTCAGGGCTTCGGCCAAGTGCTTTGGACAACCGCAACGCCATTTCCGGGCTGATGCCACTGGTGCCTTTCAGCAACCGCGATAGTGTTGATGGTGCCACCGCAAGGCTAGCCGCCAGCTGACGTGAGCTGATGTTGTTTGGCTCGAGATATACTTCACGAATGAACTCGCCCGGATGGGGCGGGTTATGCATTGTCATCAGTGATAATCCTCATAATCAAGAATATAGGCATTGCCGTCTCTGAACTCGAAGGTAATGCGCCAGTTTCCATTCACCCATATTGACCAGCGCCCTGCGGCTTTACCCTTCAATGGATGAAGTTTGAACCCAGGGGTATCCATGTCATCAATTGCAGTGGCGGTATCTAGAGCAGCTAGCTGCATACGCAACTTTCGCGCATGCTCTGCCTGTATACCCGAAGTGCTACCCGTCGAGTAAAACCGCTTCAGTCCTTTGTGGCGGAATGATTTAATCATGTTCAGAGTGTAGCCTGTTGCGCATCTTGCAACAAGCCTGCTGTCTTTTAGGCAGATGAAAATAAAAAACGCCCGCAGTGGCAGTAACCAACGCGGGCGTTTGTGTTTCAAAGTATCAGGCAAACGCCTTACTTCATCAAAACCTTCACGTAGTTCGGCAGCGCAAAGCTAGCGACGTGCACGTCAGGGTTGTAGTAACGAGTTTCAATTCCGGCAGCATCGTAGCGTGTCTGAATTTGCTCTACCGACTGCTTACGCAGTGACTCGTCGTCGGTTGCCCATGCCAGCGTCATAAAGCCGCCTGCATAAGTCGGGACAGGCATCACGTAGAAGCTGGCTTCGTTATAGAGCTTGCTCAGGCGCTGGTAGGTATTTGTTACTTCATCGCCCTGCATAAATGGCACACCGTTCTGGGCCACCATGATGCCGCCTTCGTTCAGGCACTTTTTCTCATCGGCATAGAAGTCAGAAGTAAACAGCACTTCGCCCGGACCA